>DATJJL010000432.1:0-47659 GCA_035492155.1 Ramlibacter sp.
GGCCCGCATGTTCTTCAAGCAACTCGCCACCAAAGAGGCTTCTCTGTCCTACTTCTTCGGATGCGCAGGACTTGGAAGGGCGGTCGCCGTCGATGTTGTGGCCGGCGATGAGGACTGGTTCATCGCCGCAGCGCGCGAAGCGAAGGTCGAGATCAAGTACGTTATCGACACGCATCTGCACGCGGACCACTACTCGGGCGGTCGAGTCCTGGCTGAAAAGGTCGGCGCGGCGTACTGCCTGCACGAGTCCGACAAGAACGTCGTCAAGTTCGCGTTCGCGCCGCTTCGCGACGGCCAAGAGCTCGAAATCGGCAACGTCGGCATCCGGGTGCTGCACACGCCGGGGCACACGCCCGATAGCATCTGCCTGTTGGTCACCGACCGGCGCCGAGGCAACGAGCCGTGGTTCATCGTGACAGGCGACACCTTGTTCGTGGGCGCCGTCGGCCGGCCCGATCTGGCCGGACAGGAGCGCGAAATGGCGGGGATGTTGTACGACAGCTTGCACACCAAGCTGCTCGCGCTGCCCGGCGACCTCGAGATCTATCCGGCGCACCAGGCCGGGAGCGCATGCGGCGCCGGCATCTCCGGCAAACCGTCGTCGACCCTCGGGTTCGAGAAACGCTGGAATCCCATGTTGTCGATGGATCGGCAAGCCTTCATCGAGCAACTCACGAGAGAGATCCCTCCGCGACCTGCGCTGATAGACGCGATGGTTCGCGCGAACGCCGGCTTGCCGGCATAGCAGTCATGCACGCCGCCACGATCCGCCTCGGGCTGCGGGAGAACCTCGGGCAGTTCTCGCTGCTCGTTCTCGTGAACGCGTTCGTCGGCGCGATGGTTGGCCTGGAGCGGAGCATCCTGTCGGCGATCGCCGAGCACGAGTTCCACATCGCCGCTCGCGCGGCGATCCTGTCCTTCATCGTGGTCTTCGGCGTCACCAAGGCGCTGACCAACTATTTCGCCGGGCGGCTGTCGGACCGGTACGGCCGCAAGCGTGTGCTGGTCGGGGGCTGGTTGGTCGCACTGCCGTTTCCGTTCGTGGTGATGTGGGCACCCGACTGGAACTGGGTCGTGGCTGCCAATGTGCTGCTGGGGGTGAGCCAGGGACTCACGTGGTCTACGACCGTGATCATGAAGATCGACCTCGTCGGACCAAAGCAGCGCGGGCTCGCCATGGGGTTGAATGAGTTCTCCGGGTATTTCGCCGTGGCGGGCAGCGCACTAGCCACCGGCTGGATAGCCTCGGAGTACGGTCTGCGTCCGCAGCCGTTCTATCTCGGGATCGCCTACGCAGTGATCGGACTCGCGCTCTCAAGCTTGCTGGTGCGTGAAACCTTGCAGCACGTCGCGCACGAAACGCGGTCGCACGCGGTGGCCGCAGAGGGCCCGCTGCCGACACAGGCGCAGATTTTTCGGCGTGCGTCACTCACGGATCGCAACCTGTCCAGCATCAGCCAGGCCGGCCTCGTGAACAACTTGAACGATGGCATGGCGTGGGGATTGTTTCCGCTCGTCTTCGCTGCCGCGGGCCTGGACCTCGCCCACATTGGCGCGCTAGCGGCCGTGTACCCTGCCGTGTGGGGTATCGCGCAGGTCTTCACCGGCGCGCTCTCGGATCGCATCGGGCGCAAGCAATTGATCGTGTGGGGCATGTGGGTGCAGGCGGCCGGTATCGCCGTGACGATCACGAGTGTCGACGCGCCGGGCTTTACGGTGGGCGCCGTGCTGCTCGGTCTGGGCACGGCGATGGTGTATCCCACGTTGCTGGCCGCGATCGGCGACGTCGCGCACCCTGCATGGCGGGCATCTGCCGTCGGTGTGTACCGGCTCTGGCGCGACCTGGGGTACGCGGCCGGTGCCTTGATCGCTGGGGTCACGGCCGACCGGTTCGGATTGTCAGCCGCCGTCTGGCTGGTCGCCGGCATCACGTTCTTGTCCGGGGCGCTGGCCGGCGCGCGAATGGACGAAACATTGAAACTCAAAGGGGTGTGATGGACCTGCCGATCTACCTGGACTTCAACGCAACGACGCCGGTGGCGGACGAAGTGATCGAAGCTGTGCAGCCGTTCCTGTTCGCCGTATTCGATGACATCCGCGATGTCTGCGCGTGGTTCGGCGCGCCGACAGGTCGTGATCAGCGCAATCGAGCATCCCGCCGTGACGGAACCTGCCAAGCATCTGGAGACGCAAGGCTGGGCTCTTGAGGTGTTGCCGGTCGATGCGACGGGCAAAGTCGCTGAAGGCAGTGCAAAGCAAGTCGTGGGTCCTGCGGCCGCGATCATCTCGGTAATGCACGCGAACAATGAGATCGGCACCGTGCAACCGGTCAGCGCGATTGCCGCGATCGCGCGCGACGAGGGTGTTTTGGTGCACACCGATGCTTCGCAATCGGTCGGCAAGATTCCGGTGAACGTCGACGAACTGGGCGTGGACCTCCTGACGATCGCGGGGCACAAGCTCTACGCGCCCAAAGGTGTTGGCGCGCTCTATGTGCGTCGCGGCACGCCGATCACGAGCATCAGCTTCGGTGCAACACAGGAACGTGGATTGCGTCCTGGCACCGAGAACGTGGCGCTCGCTGTCGGACTCGGAGCCGCAGCCGATCTCGCACGCCGTACTCTGGAAAAGATCCGGGAGACCATGCAGCGTCGCCGCGACAGCTTGCAGCAGCAGCTCGCCGAGCTTGTACCGGGTCTGCGGCTAAACGGGCATCCGACCGACAGGCTGCCCAACACCTTGAACATCTCGTTCCCTCGCGTCGATGGCGCTCGCCTGCTTGTTGCGTGTACCGAAGTGGCTGCTTCGACCGGATCGGCCTGTCACTCGGGATCCGAAGAAGTGAGCGGTGTGCTCGCTGCGATGGGCATACCTTACGAGCATGCGCGCGGTGCCGTGCGACTGTCCGTAGGACGCAGTACGACCGAGCTGGAAGTCGAAAGAGCTGCCGCCGCGCTGTCGCGCGCGTGGCGCACGCTCGCCAGCTCGTGAGTTGCAAACTACGAACCAAGGGGTCGTGGGTTCGAATCCTGCCAGCCGCACCAGAAATGGATGGTGCGTTGTCGAAGCGGCGTCAGACCACCATGGGAACCGAGCCTCCGTCCATCGAGACGATGGCGCCCGAGATGTAGGCGGAGCGCGGTGACGCGAGGAAAACGACCGCGTCGGCGATGTCCTCGGGCGAAGCAATGCGACCTAGCGGCGCACGCGCAGCGGCTTGCTTGAGCACTTCCGCCTCGGTGATGCCGCGAAGCCGAGCCTCTGCGGCAATTCCTTCGGCCATCCGATCGGTCAGCGTGAGCGCTGGGTTGACGGCGTTGACGCGTACGCCATGGGCGCCCCATGCGGCGGCCAGTCCTGCGCTTGCAAGCATCAGTGCGGCGTTCGCGGCTCCGCCGGCCAAATGCGTGGGCGACGCCACCTTGCCCCCCATGCCGATGACGTTCACGATCGCGCCGCTGCCGCGAGCGCCCATTCGCTTGACGAGCGGGTCCATCACGTTGATATAGGTGAAGAACTTCGCGCGCATCGCTGCTTCCCACGCAGCGGGCGTCAGTTCGGTGTAGGGCGTCCGCAGCGCGGCGCCCGCGGAGTTCACCAGGATGTCGACTGGCGCGATCGCCTCGGCCGTGCCCACGACCGATGCCGCTGCTTGCGCATCGGTCAGCTCGGCGGTGAGCACCGCGACGTCTGCACCGGTCTCTTTACGCAGCCGTTTGCGCGCGGCGTCGAGATGGGCCGCCGTGCGCGACGTGATCGTCACGCGAGCGCCCTCCCGCGCGAACAGGTGCGCGCAAGCAAAGCCGATGCCGCGGCTACCACCGGCGACGAGCACGTGCTTGTCCTTGAGTTGCAGGTCCATGTTTCGGTCTCCTTCTATGTTGGCCGCGGTCAGCCCAGCACTTCCTGCCAGTAGAGCGTCGCGCGATTCATGTGCCGTGCGATGAGTTGGCGCGCGGCGTCAGTGTCACGCTGCTCGATTGCGTCGATGATCTTCCGGTGGTCGCGCGAGGAGGATTTGGCCTGCGCCCCGTTCTCGAACCATGCCTGCCGCCGCGTCGCGGTGAGAAGATAGAACGAGTTGAGCACGCGCACGAGAATGCTGTTGTGCGTGGCCGCCACCAGCGCGAGGTGGAATTCCGTGTCGAGCTCGGCAATGTTGGCATGTTCGCGCAGCGCGGATTCGGTGCGCGCCTGCACGTCGTTCAACGCGTCGAGGTCGTATTCCGTGCGGCGCACGCAAGCGAGCTGCACCACCAGCGCCTCGAGCGCGAGCCGCACTTCGGTCGATTCGGAGATCTCCGTGCCCGATGGCGTTGCCCCGAGTTCGGCGAGCGTGGCCAGTGTCTCGAAGCTGCTGTCGGTCGACACGCGACGCAGGTATACGCCGGAATTGGGTTTCGCTTCCAGCACCCGCAGCGTGATGAGCCCGGCCAGCGCTTCGCGCAGCGCATTGCGGCCGATGCCCCACCGGTGCGCGAGGTCACGTTCGGACGGCAGCCGGTCGCCGGGCTGCAGGTTGCGCTCCTGGATCAGGTCCAGGATGGACTTGGTAACGCTCACGGCCGCGCTTTCACAGGTCCAGGACAAGTCGCGGTGTGCGGCTGCCGGAACAGCACACCATCATCGAACTGTTCGCAGCCTTCTCTTCGGTTGTGAGGTAGTCGTCGCGATGGTCGGGGCAGCCTTCGAGCACCGTCGTGCAGCATGTTCCGCAGATGCCTTGCGAGCACGAGTACTGGATCGTCACGCCGGCGTCGAGCAAGGTGTCGAGCAGCGTGCGGCCCGCGTCGACTGCCAGGCTCTTGCCGCTGCGCGCAAGCACGACTTCGTAGCCGCCGTCGGTGGCCGCGGCCTGGCTCGCGCTGAAGCGCTCGAGGTGCACGCGCTGCGGTGGCAAACCTTCCGTCGCGGCGATGAAGTCTTCGATCATGCCGGTGGGTCCGCAGCAATACAGGTGCGATCCGGCGGGCGCGCCGCGTACAAGGGTGCGGACGTCCTGCCGCGCGCGGCCTTCGCTGCTGTGGCGGATGTCGATGTCGGCTTCGCTCGCCGCGAGCAATTTCATTTCATGGACGAAGGCCGCGCGTTGTGGCGAACGCGCCGAGTAGTGCAGGCGCCAAGGCCGGCCGAGCGCATGAAGGCGTGCGGCCATGGCGACGAAAGGCGTGATGCCGATGCCGCCCGCGATGAATACGGACAGCGGTGCATCTTCGTGCAACGGGAAGTCGTTGAGCGGTGGCGAGGCTTCGATGCGATGACCCGGACGCGGCACGGCATGCATCCATTGCGAGCCGCCGCGGCCGTCGCGCGCACGGTCGACGGCGATGACGTAATGCTCGCGCTCGCTGGGATCGTTGACGAGCGAGAAGCTGCGCACCATTCCACCCGGGAGGTGCAGGTCGATGTGCGCGCCGGCGGTGAACGGCGCCAGCGGCGTGCCGTCGGCCGCGACGAACTCGTACGAGACGATGTCCTCGGCCTCTTCGCGCAGTTGCCGCAGGCGCAGGCTCTGCGTGTTCACGGCGTGTAGCCGAAGCCCGTGTTGAGGCGTGCGTGCATGTGCTCCCGGCTGTCCTGCCACGGCACGCCGGTGGGCAGCGTGACCGAGAGGGCGCGGACCATGAACGTCGACGGCTCGCGCACGCCCTGCGGTTGCGTGTTGCCGGCGTCGAGTGCGCGCACGGTCTCGAGCAGGAGGCGGCGCGTCATGGCGATGCCGGTGTCGCTGATGCCCAGGTGCTCGCGGCTTCGATCGTAGATCGGCGCCACGCCCGACTGGCACGCGGCGTCCTGCACCCACAGGCCCGGCAGGCCGGAGAACCAGGTCTTGGTCTGCGCGTCGTAGTTGAAGAGGTAGCCGTTGCCGCGATTGAACTTGGGCCGGTACTTCGCGAAGGGCTCGGTCGGCGGCCGCGATTCGAACGCGTTCGTGCTTGCATGACCCGTCTCACGGCCCGCGTGACCGTTTTCGAACAGCGCGCGGCTTTTGTCGTACAACTTGTCCGAGGGGTGGTAGGAGAACATGATGCACAGCGTGTTCTCGTCGTCGATCGGCACCCATGCGTGGCCCGACAGCTCGGGGTATTGCGACTGCGGCGGCACGAGCGTCCAGAAGGGCAGCAGGAACTGGTTGACGCGCCAGTAGCTGCGTTCCTCGTCGAGCTTTCGGCGCGACGCGATGCTGATGCCGAAGGGCTGGCGCTGGCATTCGAAGGCAGGGCGCAGGTCACGCTTGGCAATCCAGTCGCTGATCGCGCCCTGCGCGTCGATGCGGCCGTGCAGGATCGCCGCGTGCGCGGAATCGATCTCGCCTTCGACCGCCTGCAGCCAGTTGCATTCCTGAACCCGGAAGCTCACGTGCACGCGCTCGCCGGGCACCAGGTTCCATTCCATCTCGGGCAGCGGTGGCGGGTCGTCCTGATCAGGGCCCATGTAGGCCCACACGACGCCGTTGCGTTCGCGGCAGGCGTAGGCCTTCAGGCGCACCTTGTCCTTCAGGCGGCTGTCGGCCGGCTCGGCGGGCATGTCCTGCACCTTGCCGTCGGCGCCGAACTTCCAGCCGTGGTACACGCAGCGCAGTCCGCAGTCCTCGTTGCGCGCAAATACGAGCGGTGCGCCGCGATGCGGGCAAGCGTGGTCCACGAGGCCGAGCTTGCCCTCGCTGTCGCGAAAGGCGATGAGATCCTCGCCGAGCAGGCGCACACGCTGCGGCATTCCCCCCGCGGGCAGGTCGGCGGCCGGCAGGAAGGGCAGCCAGTACAGCCGCATCAGGCGGCCCATGGCCGAGCCGGGGCCCACGCGCACCAGCGTTTCGTTGTCTTCGCGGGAGAGCATCGTTCGTTTCCTTCGGGCGAAAGTGGTAGAACCAGATTGGTCATACCAATTGTATGGTTGAACCAGTCAGCGGTTGTGACAAAGCCACCGGACCCACTCGGGTTTCGGGAAAACCCGCCTGACGTTCATTGGTCAGGCCATTAAACTAATGATCCGATCCGCACCACCCTCGCAGGAGACAACCCATGCGCGCCTTGAAGGTTTCCGGCCGCCGCCAGGCCCTCGTCCAGATTGCCGCCGGCGCCGCCGCCATGGTCGCGGGTCCCCGCGTTTTCGCGCAATCGGGCTGGCCCGACCGGACGATCACCATCGTCACGCCTTTCGGTGCGGCCGTGGACATCCTGGCCCGCCTGATCGCCGCGGACATCGGCCCGCGGCTGGGCGCCAACGTCATCGTCGAGCAGAGGCTTGGCGGCTCCGGCACGATCGGCATGGCCTTCGTGGCCCGCGCGCCCGCTGACGGCTACACGCTCGGCATGGGCACGACGACAGCCCTGACGTGCGCGCCGCTCCTCATGAAGAACCCCGGCTACGACGTCCAGAAGTCGTTCACCTACCTGGGGCTGGTGCAAAACACGCGACAGGTGCTCACGGTGTCGCCCGCGCTCGGCGTGAACACGGTTCAGGAATTCATTGCACTGGCGAAGTCGAAGCCGGGCCAGCTCAACTTCGGATCGAGCGGCGTGGGCAACAGCATCCATCTTGCCTGCGAGCTCTTCAATTCCGCGACGGGCATCAAGGCCGTGCACGTTCCTTTCAAGACCGGAAACGAGACCGACGCCGCCATCATCGGCGGCCAGGTGCAATACACCTTCGCCGCGGTGTCGTCGACGCTCGGCATGATCCAGGCCGGCAAGATCAAGCCCCTGGCCGTCACCGGCGAAACGCGCGACCCCGCACTGCCCAATGTGATCACGCTCAGGGAAGCGGGGCTGCCCACGCGCATTCCCGAACAGTTCTATGGTCTCGTCGCGCCGGCCGGCGTGCCGCCAGCCATCACGGCGAAGCTCGACAAGGCCATCGCCGAGATGCAAGCCAACCCGGCGTTCCAGGAACAGGTGCGCAAGCTCGGCGGCATCCCCGCGCAGCTGAACGGCGAGGAGTTCCGCAAAGTCGTGATCGCCGACAGCCAGACCTGGGGCGGTGTGATCAAGCAATTGAACATCACGCTGTCGAGCTGAGCGTGCCGCGCACGACGCGCGAGCTCACGCTCGGTTTCCTTACGCTCGGCGCACAGGCAGCGCCACTGGACGTGCTGGACGCCGCGGCCGGTGCGGGTTTCGGCGCGGCGGGCCTGCGCATCAGCGGAAGGAATCCGGGTGATCGTTGGCCGCCCGTCGAACGTGTGCGCGATTACGCCGCCGCTGCCGGCGTGCGCGTGTCCAGCGCGAGCGGCTACTTCATCTCGGCGCAAACGCAGCTCGAGCATCTATTGGCAACGGTGGAGGCCGCGAAGCGAACCGGCGCGCCGCTCATCCTGCAAGGCTGCTTCGAACCCGATCTCGCACGTGTCGCGGCCTTGATGCGCGATTACGCGCGGGCCGCGGCCGATGCCGGTTTGCGCATCGCGCTGGAATTCATGCCGATGAGTTCGATCAGGACCATCGCGCAGGCGCAGCAGGTGATCGCGGACAGCGGTGCAACGAATGTCGGCATCTTGATCGACGCGTTGCACTTCTTCCGCTCCGGCGCAACCGCGCAGGACTTGCGCTCGCTCGAACCTGCAAGCATCTACCTTGCACAACTTTGCGACGCACCCGCGCAGCGTGCGCACGAGGTGTCGCTGTTCGACGAAGCGATGTCGGGCCGCCTGCATGTGGGAGACGGCGGGCTCGACCTCGCCGGCCTCGTGGATGCATTGCCTGCCGACCTGGAAATCGAGCTGGAGACACCTGTCGTTGCTGAAGCTGCGTTACCCGGCCTCGAGCGTGCGCGCAGCGCAGCGCACAAGGCGCAGGTGTTCTTCAGCCGTTGACAAGCACGACCTTGCCGGTGATCTTGCGCGACGTGATTTCGCGCATGGCGTCGACCGCGCGCGCGAGCGGATAACTGGCCGAGACCAACGGGCGCAGTTGCCCTTGCTCGCAAAGCGTGAGCACCTGCTGCAGGTTGGCGCGAGCCTCGCCCCAGCTTGCGTCGCGCCATACGTCGTAGCGCACGCCGAGGATGTCGAAGCCCTTCACCAGTGGGTAGTTCACCTGGATCGACGGGATGCGGCCCGAGGTGAACCCGATCACGAGATAGCGACCGTCGAACGCCATGCACCGCACTGCCTCATCGAACGCATCGCCGCCAACCGGGTCATACACGAGATCCACGCCCCGGCCGCCGGTGAGCGCCTTCACTTCGTCGCGCCAGCTCTCGCGTGTGTAGTCGATCGCCGCGTCGGCGCCGTGTGCAAGGCATAGCGCGCGCTTTTCTTCCGTGCTCGCGGCGGCGATCACGCGTGCGCCGAGGGCCTTGCCCAGCTGAACCGCAGCGAGGCCGACACCGCCCGCCGCGCCGAGCACGAGCAGCCATTCGCCGCGCGCCATCCGCCCGCGCTGCTTGAGCGCGTACATCGTCGTGCCGTAGACGACGGGCGTCGCGGCCGCCTCCTCGAACGTCATTCCGTCCGGCAGTGAAAACACCCGCTGCGCGTCCAGCACGATTTCTTCCGCGAAGCCGCCGCCACGCGCTTCGGACACCGCCATCACGCGATCGCCTGCGCGCAATTTCTGCACATCGGCACCGACGCAGACCACCACACCGCCGGTCTCGCTGCCGGGAATCCACGGCAGCTCGGGCTTGATCTGGTGCCGCCCCTGGACCTTCAACGAATCGGGGAAGTTGACGCCCGCGGCGTGCACGCGCACGCGCACTTCGTGCGGGGCAACGGGGCGCGCCGGAACCTCCGCATAGTCGAGCTGGTCCACGGGACCGAAGGCGTGGCAGACGATGGCTTTCATGGAATCGATTGTAATGTCAATGGTAAGACCATAGAATGGAGACGTGCCGATCCCCACGTTCTGCTTCAGCGCACCTTCATGACGATTCGACAGGGCCCGCTCGCGGGCGTGCGCGTCATCGAGTTTGCGGGCCTCGCTCCGGGACCATTCGCTGCGATGATGCTCGCCGACAT
Source organism: Ramlibacter sp. (assembly GCA_035492155.1). Lineage (GTDB taxonomy): Bacteria > Pseudomonadota > Gammaproteobacteria > Burkholderiales > Burkholderiaceae_C > Ramlibacter. The sequence goes on from DATJJL010000432.1 coordinate 9,959, forward strand.
GGGCGCGGAGGTCCTGCGCATCGCGCGCCCCGACCCCGAGAAGCGCGCAATGCCGCAGCGCTTCTACTTCACCGATCGCAATCGTCGCTCGATCGCGGTGGATCTCAAGTCAGCCGAGGGCGTGCAACTTGTCAAGCGGCTGCTCGCAAGTGCCGATGCGCTGATCGAAGGCTTTCGCCCGGGTGTGATGGAGCGACTCGGACTTGGTCCGACCGAATGCCTCACGCTCAACCCACGGCTGGTGTATGGCCGCATGACGGGCTGGGGCCAGGACGGCCCGCTCGCGCAGTCGCCCGGCCACGACATCAATTACATCGCGCTCACCGGCGCGCTCGACGCGATCGGCGAAGCGGACGGCCCGCCGGTGGTGCCGCTCAATCTTGTTGGCGATTTCGGCGGCGGCGGGATGTATTTGGCATTCGGCATCGCATGTGCGTTGCTCGAAGCAGGACGCTCGGGGAAAGGGCAGGTCGTCGACGCGGCGATGGTCGACGGCGCAGCCTCGCTGATGAACTACATGTATGGCCACGTCGCGGGCGGCAAATGGCCGGGGCGCGGGCGCGCGACGTTGGGCGGCGCCGCGCCGCACTACGGCGTGTACGAGACGAGCGACGGCAAGTACGTGTCGGTCGGCGCGGCGGAGCCGAAGTTCTACGCCGAACTGCTGCGCGTCACGGGTCTGGACAAGGAGTCGCTTCCCGATCGCGGGGACACCGCGAACTGGCCCGCTCTGCGCACGAAGTTCGCGGCCGTGTTCCACACGCGCACGCAAGCCGAGTGGTGCGCGCTGCTCGAGCACAGCCAGGCATGCTTCGCCCCCGTTCTCGACATGGCCGAAGCGCCGCGCCATCCGCACAACGTGGCGCGCGGCACCTTCATCGAAGTCGACGGCCACGTGCAGCCCGCGCCGGCGCCGCGTTTCTCGCGCACGCCGGCCGGCCTTCCGCATGCGGGTGTCGAGCCGGGCGTCGACCTGCACGCGGCGCTGCGGGCTTGGGGCCTGGCGCCCGCGGAGATCGACGAGCTGGCCCGGCGCGGCCACGCCGCCTGACGCGCGTTGACGCTGGCGGCTTCCAAACTATATAATGGTCCTACCATTGATCAATTGATATCGCGAGCCGATCCCATGTTCGAGCAACTCGAGACCGACTTCCCCGCGCACACGCCGCGCCCTGCGGACGCGCCCAAGGCGCTCGAGGGCGTGCGCGTCGTCGACTTCACCCACTTCCTGGCCGGCCCCTTCGCCACCATGATCCTTGGCGACATGGGTGCTGATGTGATCAAGGTCGAGTCGCCCGGCCGCGGCGACGAATTCCGCCACTATCCGCCGGTGCCGGCTGAAACGCCCGCGCAGGGCGCACCCTACATGTGGGGCAACCGGAACAAGCGCAGTGTTGCGCTCAACCTCAAGAGCCCCGAGGCGCTGGCGGTCGTCAATGACCTGATCAAGCAGGCCGACGTGCTGTGCGAAAACTTTTCCACCGGCGTGATGGACCGCTTCGGGCTCGACTACGCGGCCGTCAGGAAGATCAATACCGCCATCATTTATTGCACGGTGTCGGCATACGGGCGCGAGGGCGAGTTCAAGGACCGCCTGGGCTTCGACCCGATCGCACAGGCTGAGAGCGGCTTTATCTCGCTCAACGGCTATCCGGACCGACAGGGCGTACGGACGCTGTCGCCGGTGGTGGACATCAGCACGGCCATGATGGTCAGCAACGCGATCCTCGGCGCACTGTTCGCGCGCACGCGCACCGGCCAGGGCCAGCACATCGAGATCGGCCTGTTCGACAACGCCGTGCTCATGACCGGCTACGCAGCCATGCAGCACATGTACAGCGGCGCGGCCCCGCAGCGCCACGGCAATACGAGCCCCGACACGTGCCCGTCCGGAGTGTTCATGAGTCAGGACAAGCCGTTCTACATCAACTGCGGCAACGACAAAATCTTCCACCGCCTTGCTGCGCAGGTGCTCGAGCGTCCCGATCTTGCAAGCGACCCGATATATGCCGATCGCAATGGCCGAATGGCCAAACGCGAGGAGATCTTCAAGTTGCTCGAAGACCTGTTCGCTCAGCACCCATGGTCGTACTGGCAGGGCCGCATGCGCGCGGCGCAGATCCCGTGCGGTGAGGTGCGCTCCGTGCCCGATGCGCTGCGTTCGCCCGAAGCGAAGGCACGCAAGCTCGTGACACGAGTGCCGCATCCGAAGCTCGGGTGGATTCCCAACGTACGGCTGCCCATCCTCTACTCGGGAACGCCGCTGGCCGACCCGCGGCCCGCGCCCGCCGTGGGCGAGCATACGCAGGAGATCCTCGCGGAAGTGCTCGGCTATGACGATGCGCGCATCGCATCGCTTGCAGCGAGCGGTGCGCTGTCGCCGACGCCCGCGAAACAGCAACACGTTGCCGCCGAGGCCAGCGCGGGATGAAGGAACTTTCGGCCGCGGCACCTCGTGCGCCGCTGCACACACGGCAAGTCGTCTGCACGGGCTGGGAACGCGAGGACGGCTTCTTCGACATCGAAGGGCGAATGTCCGACGTTCGCACGCGTGACCAGGACGCATCACGCGGCGCCACGCAGCGCAAGGCGGGCGAGCCGATCCACCTGATGTCGCTGCGGCTCACGATCGACGACTCTTTCACCATCGTCGCCGCGGAAGCCTGCACGCACCAGGCACCGTTCGCCGATTGCCATGAGATCAGCGGCCTTTACGGCCGCCTTGCCGGTTTGCAGATCCGTGCGGGCTTCCAGCGCGCGGTCAAGGAACGGTTCGGCGATGCGCTCGGTTGCACGCACCTCACCGAATTGCTCGGTCCGATGGCGACTGCGGCGTTCCAGTCGATCGGCCCCGCGCTCGAGCGCCGGCGCGTCGCACGCGGCGAACCGCTTGAAGACGCGAACTCGATGAAGCGCTTGCTCGACACTTGCCACGGTTTGCGGCGCGGCGGCCAACCGGCGGTGATCCGCTGGGGCGATCCCGCGCGCTGAGGAGACGAAATGGACGACGCTGCCCGCACACTGGACAAGCTGCTTTCGCAGCGCCACAGCTGCCGCGCATTCCTGCCGAGGCCCGTGGAACGCGAAACGATCGAGTCGATCTTCCGCACGGCGCAACGCGCGGCGTCGTGGTGCAACTCGCAAGCCTGGCAGGTGAGCATCACGTCGGGTGAAGCAACTGAACGCCTGCGCGCGAAGCTCGTGCAGGCGCAACTGTCGGGGCAACGCGGCGGCAGCGACTTCCCGTTCCCGGCGCAGTACACCGGCGTGTACCTCGAGCGGCGTCGCGAATGCGGCTTCCAGCTCTATAACGCCGTCGGCGTGGAGCGCGGCGACAAGGAAGGCTACGCACGCCAGACGCTGGAGAATTTCCGCCTCTTCGGCGCGCCGCACGTGGCGGTGCTCACGAGTGACCCCGGCCTCGGCGTGTACGGCGCGGTGGACGTCGGCGGTTACGTGCAGGTGTTGCTGCTCGCGATGCAGGCGCACGGCGTGGCCGCGATCGCGCAAGCGGCGCTGTCGAACCACAGCGAGCTCGTCAAGCGTGAACTCGACATCCCCCAGGAGCGTCTCATGGTGTGTGCGGTGTCGTTCGGCCACGAGGATGCAGCACACGCCGCCAACAGCTACCGCACGAGCCGCGCCGATCTCGGCCGGGCCGTGCACTTTCTCAACGCCTGATGAAAACACTTTCCGACCGCAGCATCGCCATCGTCGGCTACGCCGAAACCAAGCTCGTGCGGCGCAGTGGCCGCACGGCCCTGTCGCTCGCCGGTGAAGCCGTCGGGAAGCTGCTCGCGTCCACCGGGCTCGAGCGCGGCAAGATCGACGGCTTCGCCACCACGCTCGCGATGAGCGAAGGGGGCAATCCGTTCTGGAGCAACCTGCTCGCCGAAGGCCTGGGCTTGTCGGTCACCTGGTGCCAGTCGACCGAGATCGGCGGCGCATCGATGGGCGGCAACATCGCGCGCGCGGCGGCGGCCATCAACGCCGGCCTGTGCGAGATCGTGCTGTGCCTGGGCGCCGACGCGGTATCGACCGTCGACCGCTCCGTGCAGTCGGGCCATCGCACGGAATACTGCGACCCGGCCGGCTACGCAGGCCCGCTGACGTCCTTTGCACTGCTGTCCAACGTGTACGACCAGCGTTACGGCCTGCCGCACAACGCGCTGGCGAAGCTCGCGGTCACACAGCGCAAGGGTGCACTGCTTAACGAGAACGCGTGCGACGTGCTGCGCAAACCGCTGACCGAACAAGACTACCTCGATTCGAAAGTCGTGTCGGACCCGCTGCGCATCCTCGACTGCGTGATGCGCTGCGACGGCGCGAGCGCGGTGCTCGTGATGTCCACGCAGCGCGCCAAGGAACTGGGCTTCTCGAAGCTCGTGCATCCGATCGCCTATCACGAGCGCATCAACTTCGACCCTGCCGAAGACAGCGGCGACATGCTCAAGACCGGCTTCACCGACGTGGGCCCGCGCGCATTTGCGAGCGCGGGCTGGAAGCCGTCGGACGTGAAGATGCTGCACTGGTACGACGATTTCCTGATCGCGCTGATCCTGCAGCTGGAGCAAACGGGTTTCTGCGGGCCGGGCGAGGGCGGCGCCTTCGTGATGGCGCACGACATGACCTATTCGGGCGAGCTGCCGATCAACACCGGCGGCGGGCAGATCTCGGCGGGACAACCGGGCCTGGCCGGCGGCGGCGTGAACGTCGTCGAATGCATCCGGCAAATGTTCGGTGAAGCGGGCGCGCGCCAGGTGCGCGATGCCAGCAACGCGATGCTCACCGGCATCGGCGTCATCCAGTACGCGCGCAACTGGGGCACGAGCAGCGTGATGCTGTTGGAGCGCAGCCAATGATGGAATCGACCAAACCCCTGCCCGACGTGGGCGCGCCCTTCGTGCGCGGCCTGCGCGAGCGCAAGCTCATGCTGCAGGTCGACAAGGCCACGGGGCGCGCGCAGTTCTACCCGCGGCCACAGAGCCTGTATGGCGCAGCCGGTGTCGAGTGGGCGCAGGCGAGCGGGCAGGGCAGGATTTTTGCGCTGACGAATTCACGCGTGGCCCCGCCGCAATTGCAGGACCAGGTGCCGTACGCACTCGCGCTCGTGGTCCTCGCCGAAGGGCCGCGGCTGCTGGCGCGCGTGAACGCGCCCTACGAGTCGCTGCGGATCGGCGACGCAGTCACCGTCGACTGGGACCATCCCGAAACCGTGCGGGCATTCCCCGTATTCAAGAAGGAGACATCAGCATGATTTCACGCCGGCACTTTCTCGCCGCGTCGTCCGCCGGTGCGCTGTCCGCGCTGCAGCTCACCGATGCGCGCGCGCAGGGCTATCCCTCGCGCCCTGTCAGGATCGTCGTCCCGTATGCGGCGGGCGGCACGGGCGACGTCCTGATCCGCCTGATGCAGGAGCCGATGCAAAAGGCGCTCGGACAAGCAATCATCGTGGAGAACCGGCTTGGCGCAAGCGGCGCGATCGGAACCAACTACGTGAAGAACGCCGCGGCCGACGGATACACGCTGCTGCAGGTGGGCAACTCGACGATCACCACCACACTCACGCAGAAGAGCGCAGGCTACGACCCGATCAAGGACCTCCTGCCGGTGGGCCTGGCCGCCACCACGCCGATGGTGTTCCTGCTGAACCCCGTCGTGCCGGCCACCAACATTGCGCAGCTCATCGCTTATGCGCGCGCGAATCCGGGCAAGCTCGAGTTCTCTTCGGCCGGCCGCGGTTCGCTCGCGCACCTGGCCACCGAATCGTTCAACCAGGCAGCGGGCCTGAAGATGGTGTTCGTGCCTTATCAGGGCGCGTCGCAGGCCGTCAACGCCGTGCTCGCCGGCGACGTGAAGGTCGCACTCACTACGCCGTCGGATGCGATCAACGCATTCGTGGCCGCGGGCCGCGTGCGCATGCTGGCGGTGTCATCGGCCAAGCGCAGCCCGCTGCTGCCGAACGTGCCGGCGATTTCGGAGACATTGCCCGGCTTCGCCGTCAACGCGTTCTTCGGCGTCTCCGCGCCGGCGAACACGCCGGCGGAAATCGTGGCGCGCGTGAACGACGCGATGAACAAGGCCCTGTCCGAACCCGCGGTGCAAAACCACCTGAAGGGCCTGGCGATGACGCCGTCGCCGACGAGCCCGGCCGCCTTCGCCGAGCTGTACCGCGACGAATATGCGCTGTGGGTCAAGGTGGCCAAGGCTGCGGGCATCGAGCCGGAGTGACGCGATGCACGCCGACGACTATTCCCCCCAGCGCATCGCCGACCGCATGCAGATCCAGGACTGCATGTACAAGTGGTGCCGCAGCGTCGACCGCCTCGACTACGATGGCATGCGCGATGTCTTCCATCCCGACGCGATCGACCATCACGGCGCCTTCGACGGCCCCGTCGAAGGCTTGATCGACTGGATCCGCAATCGCCATGCGGCGATCCCGTTTTCGATGCACGCCGTGAGCAACATGCTCATCGAGTTCGCGGGCCCGGACACTGCGCTCGTCGAAACGTACGTGCGCACGACGCAGCGCTATCCGGCCAATGCGCGCAAGGCGCTCGACCAGCTCGCGGGCGGCAAAGCCGGGCCTGACGGTTGCGCGATGGACTTGCTGACGTGCTCGCGCTACGTCGACCGCTTCGAGCGGCGCGACGGCCGCTGGAAGATTTCTGCCCGGACGCTTGTCGCCGACTGGAAGCAGTTCGTTTCCGTGCCGAACGACTTGCCTGCACCGCCGCCTTCGCAGGTCACGGGCCGGCGCGACGCCGAGGATTTCGTCTTCCGCGAGCGCCGCTTGCTCGGCATTCGCTAGATCACGCCCCCGGCTGACATCCGCGCGTATCCACGCGCAAGCCCGGCAGCATCGAGGCTCGTGATCGGGGTTTTCATTGATTGTTCCAATGATTGAATGGTTGGACCATTTGGGCTATTATGCGTTCACCACCCCCAAGGACCCCAGGAGACTCCCAATGAAGTTGGCCGCCCGCTTCCTCGCCGCCGCATCCTTGTTGGCCGCCACCGCATCCTTTGCGCAAGGCCCGGCCACCGACTACCCGAACAGGGCCGTCACCATCGTCGTCCCATTTACGGCGGGCGGCGCGACCGACGTGTCGGCGCGCAAGATCGCGCAGTTGCTCACCACGCAGCTGGGCCAGACCTTCGTCGTTGAGAACCGCGCCGGCGCGAGCGGCATGATCGGGATGGGCACGGTCGCGCGCGCCGCACCCGACGGCTACACGCTCGGCTGGGGCGGCAACAGCCCCATGAGCGTGTCGCCGCACCTCGTGAAGAACCCGCCCTACGACCCGCGCAAGGCGTTCTCGCCCATCAGCCTGGCCGTGATTTCGTCGTGGACGCTCGCGTCGAAGGAAAGCCTGCCTGCTTCGAACTTCGCCGACCTCGTGAAACTCGCGAAGGCGCAGCCCGGCAAGATCACCATCGCGTCGTCGGGCAACGGCAGTGCGCCGCACCTGCTTGCCGAGCTGCTGAAGCAGTCGGCCGGCATCGACCTGCTGCACGTTCCCTACAAGGGCGAGATCGACGGTGTCCACGCGATGCTCGGCAACCAGGTCGACGTGATGTTCACATCGACCCCTGCCGCCGTACCCTTCATCAAGGCCGGCAAGCTCAAGGGCTACGCCGTGACTACCAGCAAGCGCGAGCCCGCATTGCCGCAACTGCCCACGATGGCGGAAGTGGGCCAGCCGGAACTCGCCGTCGAAATCTTCTTCGGCCTCGTGGCGCCCGCGGGCACGCCCGAACCGATCGTCGCGAAGCTCGCGGCCGCAATGAAGCAGGCCGTGGCCGACCCGGGCTATCGCGAGGCGATGGAAAAAATCGGCGTCACACCGACCAGCAGCACGCCGGAGGAATTCGCCAGGCTGCTCGCGCGCCACAACGAGCGCTGGCTCAACGTCATCAAGCAAAACAACATCACCGCCCAATGATCGAACCGAATGCCGTCGGGCCCGAAACGTACGCACTGCGCGACCTGACCTTCCCGAAGGTCATCGCGCGGTTCGCGCAGGCCACGCCGGACAAGGTCTTCCTCACCGAGACCGCGACGGGTCGCAGGATCACCTATCGCGAGCTGGACGCCTGGACCGACCGCGTCGCGCACGCGCTCGCGTCCGCAGGTGTGGGGCACGGTGCGCACACGGGCCTGTTCATGGGCAATTCGGCCGAGCACCTGGCCGTGTTCTTCGCGATCGCGAAGATCGGCGCCGTGTCGGTGCCCGTGAACACGGCGGCGCGCGGCGAATTGCTGCGCTATTACTTCGCGCAATCCGATTGCGAGACAGTCGTGGTCGATGCGGCACTCGCGCCGCGGCTGCAGGAGGTGTTGCCGCTGCTGCCGCTCGTCAAGCGCGTGATTGTCGTGCGCACCGTCGACGGCGAAGAAGGAACGATTGCGCCGGTGAACGACATGGCGGTCTTCGATTTCCAGGCGCTGCTCGACCAGGCGCCGAGCAGCGCATTCAATCCAGCAGCGGCAGTGAAGTGCTCCGACCTCGTGCTGATTGCCTACACGTCAGGGACGACAGGGCCTTCGAAGGGCAGCATGCTGCCGCAGGCCGCAGCGCTCACGTACGGCACCAGTGCCGCGGAAGCGCAGGGCTACAAGGCGTCGGACATCTTCTACGTCTGCCTGCCGCTGTTCCACAACAACGCGTTGCTCGCAGCGACCGGTGCTGCGCTGGTATGCGGCGCATCGGTCGTGCTCTCGCGGCGCTTCTCGGTCTCGAAGTTCTGGGGCGAGATCCGCGAATCCAGGGCGACGATCACCAACTTCCTCGGCGCGATGTCCAGCTTCCTGTGGAGCCAGCCGCCGTCGCCGTCCGATGCCGACAACTGCCTGCGCCTGGTGAGCATGGCGCCCACACCCAGGTACGCGGCCGAATTCGAGAAGCGTTTCGGCCTGTGCGCGATGAACAACTACGGGTTGTCCGACTTCGCGATGGTCACGTCGTTCACGCAATGGGACCCGCGCGACAAACTCGGATCCATCGGCCGCGCCCGCCGCACCTTCGAGGTCCGGATCGTCGACGAGGACGATTTCGAAGTGCCCGACGGCCAGCCCGGCGAGATCGTGCTGCGCAGCCTCGACCCGTGGCGCGCCACCTTGGGCTACTACAAGATGCCCGACGCGACGCTGAAGTCGCGCCGCAACCAGTGGTTCCACACCGGCGACCGCGGCGTGAAGGATGCCGATGGCTATCTGTATTTCGTCGATCGGCAAAAGGACTGCATCCGCCGCCGCGGCGAGAACATCTCCGCGTTCGAAGTCGAACAGATCATCGCCAGGCACCCTGGCGTCGCGGGCGCCGCGGTTTTCCCCATCGCGACGAGCGCGAACGACGAGGAGGTAGCCGCCGTGATCGTGCGCAAGCCCGAGGCGGCACTCGACGAGGTGGACCTCATCACGCATTGCCAGAAGAACATGGCGTACTTCATGGTGCCGCGCTACCTGCAGTTCCGCGACGAGCTGCCGACCACCATGAGCCAGAAGGTCGAGAAGTTCAAGCTGCGCCAGGACCTCGAGTCGGACCTCGCGCAGGCCTGGGACCGCGAAGCCGCGGGTGTCGTCGTCGCGCGCTGACATCCCATGCTCGACGCCATCCTCTCGCAGACGGTGAACGGGCTGGTGCTCGGCTTCCTGTTCGTGCTGGTGTCGATCGGCCTGTCGCTGGTGTTCGGCTTGCTCGGGATCGTGAACGTCGCGCATGGCGCGTTCTTCGCACTGGGCGCGTACTTCGCTTTCACGTTGCAGGCGCAGTTCGGCTGGCCGGCCGTGCTGCTCGCGCCGATCGGCGTGGGCATCGTGGGCGTGGTGGTCGAGCGCGTGCTGGTGCGCCGCCTGTACGGCCGCGACCCGCTGATGACGCTCGTGCTGACCTTCGCACTGTCTTTGTTGATCGAATCGCTCATCCGCGTGATCTGGGGTTCGAGCGCGCAGCCGCTCACGCCGCCGTCGGCGCTCCGGGGCTTCATCGAATACGGGCCCATTCTCACGACGACCTATCGGGCGGCGGTGCTGTGCATCACGATCGCGCTGCTGGGCGCACTGTGGGCGTTCCTCAAGTTCACGCCTTACGGACGCATCCTGCGCGCGGGCAGCCGCGATCCGGAAATGGTGGGCATGCTCGGCATCAACCTGCCGCTGGTGCTCACGGGGGCGTTCGGCATCGGTTGCATGCTCGCGGGCGCCGCCGGCGTGCTGGCCGCGCCGCTGTGGTCGGTGACGCCGGGCATGGCGTCGCAAGCGATCATGCCCGCGTTCGTGATCGTCACGATCGGCGGACTCGGCTCGTACGGCGGTGCCGTCGTCGCGGGGTTGCTCGTCGGCCTGGTGACGGCGCTCACCACGCAGTTCTATCCGCCCGCCGCAGGTGTGGCGATGTATGTCCTGATGGCCGCGATCCTGCTTGTGCGACCGCGCGGCCTGTTCGGCGAGCACTGGGAGCATTTCGGATGAAGCGCCTTGCCACGAATCCCGTCGTGCAGGTCGCGGCCGTGCTGCTCGTGCTGAGCCTGCTGACGCTCGTCACGACCTTGCCGCTGGGGCGCGTGACGCAGGTCGCGATCTACGTGCTTTACGCGTCCGGCATTGCGCTGCTCGTGGGCTACCTCGGCCTCGTGCCGTTCGGCGGCTCGGTGTTTTTCGGTCTCGCCGGTTATGCCGCGGCGATCTCGATGCTGCGGTGGTTCCCCCAGGCGAGCGAGTTCGCGGGACTCGCGTTCGCGCTCGTATTCGCCACCGTCATGGCCGTGCCGGTGGGCGCACTGATCCTGCGTCGCAAGGGCCTCTACTTCTCGCTGCTCACGCTGGCGTGCACGCAGATCTGCTACGAGGTCGCCTACAAGTGGACCGACCTCACAGGCGGTGAGAACGGCTTGCAGCGCGTGCCGCGGCCGGTGCTCGCGTCCGACCTTTCGTTCCACGTCTTCGTGGTCATCATGGTGATGGCCGTGATCGCGCTTTTGTGGCGGCTCGCGCATTCGCCGCTCGGACGGCTGTTCCAGGCGATTCGCGACAACGAACCGCGCGCGTCCAGCCTGGGCTATGACACCTATCGCGTCAAGCTCGCGGCCTTCGTCATCTCCGCGGCGGTCACGGCGCTCGCGGGCGCGCTGCTCACGTTCTTCATGCGTGGTGTCTACGCGAACCCGTTGAGTTGGGAACACGCGGCCGATCCGCTGCTGATGGCGGTGCTGGGCGGCATCCACCACGTGGCCGGTCCGGTATGGGGCGCCGTGGTTTTCATCGTGCTCGAAGACCAGCTCGGCGCATACATCGACCACTGGTGGCTGGTGTTCGCGCCCATCGTGATCATCGTGACGCTCGCGGCGCCCGAAGGTCTCCATGGTCTGGCGCGCCGCCTGCGCCGGCGCAGCGGCTGGACGCTCACGCGTCCCGGCATTCCCGCGCCACCCGCGCACATCGAGACTTTCCGCCCCGTGGCCGATGCGCCCTGCGCGGAGCCGCTACTTACGGTGCGCGGCCTGAGGAAGTCGTTCGGCCCGCTCGTCATCGCATCGGGCTATGACTTCGATGTGCATCCCGGCACGCTGCACAGCTTCATCGGCCCGAACGGTGCGGGCAAGACGACATTTTTCAACATGCTCTCGGGCGTGATCGCGCCGGATGCGGGCCGCATCACGTTCCTCGGCCAGGACATCACGCGATTGCCGATGCACAAGCGCGTGCGTCTCGGGCTGGGCCGTTCGTTCCAGATCGTCAGCGTGTTCACCAACCTGACCGCGTTCGAAAACATCCGGGTCGCGGTGCAGGCGCGGCGCACGGGCGCACTCAATGCATGGCGAGACGCGTATGCGCTCGACACCGTCAATGCGCGCGTGTGGTCACTGCTGCAGGCCGTCGGACTGGTGGCGAAGGCGGGCGAGCTGTGCACGCAGCTGTCGCATGGCGAGCGCCGCCTGCTGGAAATCGGCATCACGCTCGCGACGGAAGCGAAGCTGCTGTTGCTCGACGAACCGCTCGCGGGCCTGGCCGAGGCCGATCGCATGGTGGTGTCGGAGTTGATCAAGGCACTGGCGAAGTCGCATGCCGTCGTGCTGATCGAGCACGACATCGACCGCGTGCTCGCAATGTCGGATCGCATCACGGTACTGCACCAGGGCAAGTTCATCGCCGACGGCAGGCCCGCAGATGTGGCCGCGAATCCCGAAGTGGTGCGCGCATATCTCGGCACGCCGCCGCAGGTGCGTGCCGATCGCACGTCGCAAGGTCCAATCCGCGCTACCGGCGAACTCCTGTTGCAGGCGCGGGGGCTGGCCGGCGGCTATGGCGGCGGCCGCGTACTCGACGGCATCGACATCGACGTTCATGCCGGCGAAGCCGTCGCACTGCTCGGGCGCAACGGCGTGGGCAAGACCACGCTGCTCAAGGCGCTGTGCGGCACGCTGCCGCTGGAGGGCGGAGCTATCCTCTGGCAAGGCAGCGAGATCCGCGCGTTGCGGCCGTTCGAGATAAACCGGCTGGGCCTGGCGGTGGTGCCGGAAGGGCGGCGGCTGTTTCCCAACCTCACGGTGCTGGACAACCTGCTCATCGCGAAGCGCGCGGGCGGCATGCCGCTCGATGAAGTCTTCGAACTGTTTCCGCGCCTGTCGGCGATTCGCAAGTCGCGCGCCGAGAACATCTCGGGCGGCGAACGGCAAATGGTCGCCATTGCGCGCGCGCTGGTTGCTCCCGCGAAACTGATCCTGCTGGACGAGCCTTTTGAAGGACTCGCGCCCGCTGTTGTCAACGAAGTGATGGGCGCGTTGCTGAAACTGCGCGGCCGTGTCGCGATGGTGATCGTCGAACACCACGCGGAGCAGGTGCTCGCCATTGTCGATCGTGCCGTCGTCCTCGTGAACGGTCGCGTCGCGTGGCGCGGCCATGCGAACGAGTTGGCCACCGACGAAAAATTGCAGGCACGCCTGCTCGGCCTGGTCGAGGCCGCTTGCGAACCGACCACTTTCACAGTCCCACCCCCACAACTGGAGACAGAAGATGCGTGACTTCAATCGCCGAAATTTCCTGCGCACGAGTGCCGCCGGCGCCGCCGCGCTCAGTGCCCCCGCGCTGCTGTTTGCGCAGGGCGCGCCCATCAAGATCGGCAGCGTGCTCGCACGCCAGGGCCCCTTTGCGTTGCAGGGCGAAGCCGCAACACTGGGCATCAAGATTGCGCTGGAACAGGCGGGCCACAAGGTCATCGGCCGCACCGTCGAACTCATCTCGTACGACGAACCGAATCCCCTCGGTGCGCAGCAGAACATGCAGAAGCTGGTGCAGGAGGACAAGGTCGCGGCAGTGATCGGCGGCAGCAACAGCGCGACCGGCCTCGCGCTCGCGTCCACCGGCGCACAACTGAAGACGCCCACGATCATCAGCGCCGCGCTCGCACGCGAAATCACCGGCAAGAACTGCAGTCCCTATGTGTTCCGCGTGAACGCACCGCCGCCCGTGTACGGCAAGTTGCTCGCGCGCCAGCTGCTGCCGATCGGCAAGAAGTGGTACTTCCTCGTCGGGGCCTATGCGTACGGGCAAGAGGCTTATCAAGTGCTCAGAAGCGAATTGCTTGCAGCCGGTGGCACGGACCTCGGCATGGACGCTGCGGCCGTGGGCACGACCGACTTCAGCTCCATCATCCTGAAGATCCGACAGGCCAAGCCCGATGTGATCGTTCTGGGTATCGCGGGCACCGACCTCACATCATTCCTCAAGCAGTACGACGAGTTCGGCCTGCGCGGCAAGATCCCGCTCGCGAGCCTCACGGTGGGCGACGAGGAACTGTGGGCGCAGAGCAATCCCACCGGCATCATGGGCAAGTTCTGGCATTACAACAATCCCGCGAACTCGGCAGCCGAGAAGGGCCTGAACGAAGCGGTACTCAAGGCCACGGGCCACCCGGCGTCGCAAAGCACAGCGCAGGGCTGGGTTGCCACCAGGATCCTGCTGGCCGCGATCGAGAAGGAGAAGTCCGCCGAGCCCGCCGCCATCGTGCGCGGAATGGAAAGCGTGCGGCCCGCCGGCGTGCCCGGCTACTTTCGCCCATGGGATCACCAGTTCATCACGCCGCTGGTGATGGCCCAGGTGCGTGAGAAGGTGACCGACAAGTACGACCCGCTGCAGATCGTCGGCAAGCCGATGAGCCCGACCGAAGTGGAAGCGATGTTCGGCACGCGGCAGGACAGCGAGTGCAAGATGGGAACGGCCGCGTGAGCGGCGCCGCCGTCGAAAGCGAACGCCGCCGCGGCGCGCCGCCGAAGCACTGGATCGACGAGGCCTGGCTCGAACGGCGCACCGAAGACGTCATCGATGCCGATCGTCCCATCGTCGATCCGCACCATCATCTGTGGGATCGCCCGCACCATACCTACCAGTTGCCGCAGCTGCTGCAGGACCTGGGCTCGGGCCACAACGTGCGCGGCACGGTGTTCGTCGAATGCACGTCGATGTACCGCAAGGAAGGCGATGCGCGATTCGCGCCGGTGGGCGAGGTCGAGTTCGCCAACGGCATCGCCGCCGCGTGCGCCAGCGGCTATTACGGACCGGTGCGCGCAGCAGCCGGCATCGTGGGCACGGTGGACATGATGCAGGGTGCCGCCGCGCGCGAAGTGCTCGAGGCATGCAAGGCGCGCGCGCCCGATCGCTTCCGCGGCATCCGGCACCGCACGGCGTGGGACGCCGACCATGAGGTGCACGCGGTCCCGGGCAAGGCGACGCCGAGCCAGATGCGCGACGCGAAATTTCGCGAAGGCTTCGCGCAGCTCGCGCCGCTGGGGCTGACGTTTGACGCCTGGTGCTTCCATCCGCAACTGCCCGAACTGATCGAGCTGGTCGACGCGCACCCGGACACGCGCGTGATCGTCAACCATGTCGGTGGGCTCGCAGGCACGGGCGTCTATCGCACGCGCCAGGGCGACGCATTCCGCGCGTGGGCCGGTGACATGCGCGCGTTGGCGCAGCGGCCCAACGTGTTCGTCAAATTGGGCGGCCTGGGCATGCGCCTGTCCGGCTTCGACCACTTCTTCGACCGCGACCAGCCAGCCACGTCGGAAGAACTTGCGCAGGCCTGGAAGCCGGCCGTGGAAACCTGCATCGAGGCCTTCGGCGCGAACCGCGCGATGTTCGAGAGCAATTTTCCCGTCGACAAGGCGTGCTGCACCTATCGCACGCTGTGGAACGCATTCAAGCGACTCGCGGCGAATTGCTCCGACAGCGAGAAGGCCGACTTGTTCGCCGGCACCGCCATCCGCGCGTACCGGCTGCCCGCATCCCTGGGCCAAGCTGCATGAGCGACACGCTGCGTTGGCCCGCAATCCGTTCGCTGCTCGCGTGGCGCGATCGCATCACGTGGGGCGGGGCGCTGCTCGTACTCCTGCTTGCTGCATGGCTTGCATGGCGCACTGGCTGGCCCGAGCTCGCGCTGGCGGGCGTCGTGGCGGCCATCGCAATGCACTTCGTCCTGCGCGTGGCGATCGAGGTCGTGTCCCTCGTCGCCGAAACGCTGATGCCGCAATAAAGAGATAAGGAAGTCCCTCGCATGAATTCGATCGACCTTTGCGTCATCGGCGGCGGCCTGGCCGGCATCTCGGCCGCGCTTCGCGCCGGCGAACTCGGCCTGAAGGCCGTGGTGCTGGAGCAATCCGCCGACGAGCGCTACCTGTGCAACTCGCGCATGAGCAGCTGCGTGTTCCACCTGGCGGCGACCAATGTGCTGTCGCCGCCCGAGGAGCTTGAGCGCGCAGTCAATGCCGCGACGAAGAACACGGCGCATCCGGGCCTCGTCAAGGCGCTCGCGGGCAACGCGGAGCGCGCCGTGCGCTGGCTCCAGGGACAGGGCGTGCGATTCATCCGCGGCAGCTCGGCGCCGTACCACAACTTCGTCGTCGCACCGCCGGCGACGCACAAGGACGGCCCCTTCGACATCGCGGGCCGCGGCGGCGACGTGCTGCTGCGCTCGCTCGAAGCGGCGCTCGTGAAGGCCGGTGGTGAAGTGCGGCGCGGCGTATCCGCGCGCTCGCTCATCATCGAGCACGGCCGCTGCGTCGGCGTGAACGCGATCGTGCAAGGACGCGAGCAGCGCATCGACGCGCACGCCGTTGTCATCGCCGACGGCGGCTTCCAGGCCAACCGTGAGCTGCTGCGCGAACACGGCATCTCGCCCGACCCGTCGCGCATCGTGCAGCGCAATGCCCGCACCGGTCGCGGCGAAGGTTTGCGCATGGCGGTGTCGGCCGGCGCGCGGACGTCGAACATGCTGGGCTTCTATGGCCACCTGCTGTGCAGCGACGCGCTCACCAACGACAAGCTGTGGCCCTATCCATGGCTCGATCTCGTGGCGGGCGCGGGAATCGTGGTGGGGCCGGATGGCCGCCGCTTCGCGGACGAAAGCCGCGGCGGCGTGTACCTCACCAACCGCGTCGCGGCCTTGCTCGACCCCGCATCGGCCGTCGTGATCTTCGACACGGCGATCTGGGAAGGGCCGGGCAAGGCGTTCATGAACCCGCCGAACCCGCGCCTCGTCGACAGCGGCGGAACGCTGGTGACTGCGAAGACGATCGAGGAACTTGCGGCGGAACTGGGCCTGCCCGAGCGTGCGCTTGTCGAGCAGGTGCGCCTGTACAACGCGGCGCTGGCGTCCGGCGAACTCAAGGAGCTTTCGCCGCCACGCAGCACGGGCCCGCTCGCGCCGATGCCGATCGCGCAAGCGCCGTTCCACGCGGTGCGGGCGACGGCGGGCATCACGCACACGATGGGTGGAATCGCCATCGACGAATACGCACGCGCATCGCACGAAGACGGCTCCGTGTTCGAAGGCCTGTATGCGGCGGGCAGTGCGACCGGCGGCGTCGAAGGCGGCGAGCACGCAGGCTATGTCGGTGGGTTGGTGAAAGCCTGCATCACCGGCCTGCTTGCGGCGGAGCATGTCGCGGCGCAGGCGAAGGCGGTTGCATGAACGCGCTGGTGCTGCAAGGCCAGGTCGCGGTCGTCACCGGGGCCGCGCGCGGCCTGGGCCGCGGCTACGCTCTGCGGCTGGCGAAGCTCGGCGCCGATGTCGTGATCGCCGACGTGAACCTCGAATCGGCGCGCGAGTTCGGCGAGGAGCTTTCCGCGCCGGGCGTGCCCGACGAAGTGCGCGCGCTGGGGCGGCGCAGCATCGGCGTGCAGGCGGACCTGCGCACGCGTGACGGCGCGCGGGAGGTGATGCGCAAGGCGATCGAAAATCTCGGCCGCATCGACATCCTCGTCAACAACGCGGGCGGCGCCTTTACCCCCATCGACCGCAGCATGGCCTCGCAAATGCCGGACGAGGACGTCGACCTGATGTTCGACGTGAACTATCGCAGCGCGATGTACTGCAGCCAGGAGGCGCTGCCCGCCATGCGCGCGCAAGGCGCAGGGGTGATCGTCAACGTGGCCACCATGGCGGCGCTCGATCCGTCACGCACCGCCGGCCGTATGGCGCCTTATGCGATCGCGAAAGCCGCCGTCGTCGAGCTCACACGTTTTCTCGCGTCCGAGGCGGGGCCGGACGGCATCCGCGTCAATTGCATCTCGCCGGGCGCGATGATGACCCAGCGCATCAAGGCGCAATCGGCCGATCGCGGCATGCAAAACGACCGCGAGCTGAAAAAGATCCCGTTGCGCCGATTCGGCGAAGTCGAGGATTGCGCGAACGTGCTCGAGTTCCTCGTCACGCCACTGTCGGCCTATGTGACGGGGCAATGCATCTCGGTGTGCGGCGGGCAGGTGCTCACGCCCTCCTGATCGCGCCGAATGCCCCCGCATCGCGTGCTGCGGCGACGCGGCAATCGTCCCAGTCGAGGACGCGTTTGAGAACCGATTCCGTGTGTTCGCCCAGGCGCGGCGCGGCCACCGGCGGGACGACCGGCGTCTCGCCGAAGCGCATCGGCAGCGCGACATTCGGAACCATGCCCGCCGTCGGGTGCGCAATCTCCGTGACGAGCCCGCGCGCCTGCGTCTGCGGCGAGCGCAGCGCTTGCGGCACCGTGCGCACCGCGCCGGCCGGCACGCCGGCCGCGCGCAATGTCTCGAGCCAATGGTCGCGCGGCTGCGTGAGGAACAACTCGCGCAGCACGCCGAGCAGGCGGTCGCGATCGGCCATGCGGCCGGCCGTGCGTTGCAATGCCGGGTCATCGGCGATGTCGGGACGGCCCGCGACGTCGCGGTACACGCGCTGGAACGTCGCCGTGCTCGAACACACGATGAACATCGGATCGTCGGCGGTCTGGAATACGCCGGTGGGCACGGTGTCGACGCTCCCGTTGCCGAAGCGCTTGGGTATCCAGCCGCTGAACAGGTGCTGCGTGGCGACGTACCCGATCATGGTGATCGCGGTGTCGTACAGCGCGACTTCCACGCGCTGGCCGCGGCCGGTGCGTTCGCGCGCCACGATCGCGCACAGGATCGCGTTGCTCGCCATGAGGCCCGTCGAGATGTCCATCACGGACGAGCCCGTGCGCACGCCGTCGCGGTCCTCGTAGCCGTTAAGGGACATGAAGCCGCTTTCGGCCTGCACAACCGGGTCGAACCCGAGGCGATCCTTCAATGGGCCTTCTCGGCCATAGGCCGATATGGCGCAATACACGAGGCGGGGATTGAGTTCGCGCAGCACGTTCCAGCCCAGGCCGAGGCGGTCCATCACGCCGTCCGAAAAATTTTCGACGACGACATCGGCTGCGCGAACGAGATCGAGCGCGATCGCGCGGCCGGCGTCGGACTTCAGGTCGAGCGCAACGCTTTGCTTGTTGCGATTGGCCCAGAGGAAAGGCGCGCCTTCACCGCCCAGGCGTTCATCGGGCGGCAGGAAGTGCCGGAACTCGTCACCGCGCGCGGCGTTTTCGATCTTGATCACATCGGCGCCGGCGTCGGCCAGAACCAGCGTCGCCATCGGGCCCGCCAGGAAGTGCGTGAAGTCGACGATGCGCAGGCCGGCGAGCGGCGAGTTCGCGCTCGTCATGGCTTGTCCTTCGCTGTCGCCGCGAAGAACGGCGACCGCGCGCTGACGCCGCCTTCGGCGTACACGGTCTGCCCGTTCACATGCGAGCTGAGGCCGCCCGCGAGAAACAAAATGACCGATGCGATCTCCGGCGGCGTGCCGAGCTTGCCCAGCGGATACAGCGCCGCCGACTTCAGCTGGTTTTCCTGCGACAGGTTGCCGAGCACGCGCGGCGTGAGCACGAGACCGGGAGCGACCGCGTTCACGCGCACGTTCAGCGGTCCGAACTCGATCGCCGCCGCTGCAACGAGCTGCTGCAGCGCCGCCTTGCTCGCGGCATACGCGGCTCGATCGGAAGAAATCACCTTCCCCGATGTGGAGCTGACGAACACCATCGCGCCGCCGCCGTGCTTGCCGATGTGCGGCGCGAAGACCTGCATGCCCAGGAAGGCGTGGCGCAGGCTCATGTCGAACTGCCAGTCCCAATCGTCGTCGGTGAAGTCGATGAGCGGCTTGACGCGCGGCATGCCGAGGATGTCGACCAGCCCGTGCACCGCGCCGCAATGCGCAAGGGTTTCCTTCGCGAGGCGCTCCATGTCGGCGCGCGACGTTGCATCGGCCGTGATCGCGAGACCGCCGATTTCGCGCGCGATGTGCTCGGTCGGCTCCGCTCGCCGGCCGACGCACACGACCTTCGCGCCGGATTGCGCGAGCGCGTGCGCCGATTGGCGGCCTATGCCCTGGCCCGCGCCGAGGACGACGAACACACGTCCGTCGAGGCGTCCCAATGCGGTGTAGTCGGGAACGGCCGAGGTATCGAACTCATCCATGGCGTGCGGCCTCAGGCGATGAACGCGCCGCCGTTCACGTCCAGGCAGACGCCGGTGACGTACGAGGCCGCATCGCTGGCGAGGAACATCGCCGCCGACGCAACTTCTTCCGTGGTCCCGAGACGTCCTACGGGAATCGCCTTCGCGGCCGCGGCGATGATCTCGGGGCTGGACAGCGACGACAGCGCCGTCTCGATGCGGCCCGGCGCGATGCAATTCACCGTGATTCCGTCGGGTGCATAGGTGCCCGCGAGATGGCGCGTGAGGCCGATGAGGCCCGCTTTCGACGACGCGTAGTCCGCACCGGCAGGCGCGACGAACGTGCGGCCCGCGCGCGAAGCGATGTTGATGATGCGGCCGAACTTGCGCTCGCGCATGCCGGGGAGCAAATCGCGCGACAGCAGGAAGGGCGCGGTGAGATTGATGCGCAGCACACGCTCCCACTCGCCGGTGCGCACTTCGGTCGGCGGGATCGGCTTGCCGTCACGCTTCATCGACACGCCCGCGCAGTTGACCAGGATGTCGCAGCCGCCAAACAGCTCGATGGCGCGCTTCGCGACGCCGAGCACCTGCGCTTCCTCGCCGACGTCGGCGACGTGTGCATGCACGGGCGCCTGCGGCGTCGAGAGTTTCCCGGCTGCGTTGTGCACGGTGTCGCTGACGTCGGCCAGCAGGATGCGGTGGCCTTGCGCTGCGAAGCCGCGCGCGATGGCCAGGCCGATGCCGTTGGCACCGCCGGTGACGACAACGGATCGTTGGGGAGAACTCATGAATGACTCCTTGGGGGTTCAGCGTTCGAGCACGATGCCTGCGCGTTCGCGGTCCCACACGGCTTGCGTGTCCGCTTCCATGCGCGACTTCAGGCGGAATTTCTCGACTTTCTGGTTCACGGTGACGGGCAGGTCGGCGAGGAACTCGACGAAGCGCGGCACCATGAAGTACGACATGTTTTTGGCGCAGTACGCGATGAGCTGCGAAGCGTCGAGTGCGGCACCGTCGCGCAGCACGACGCTCGCGCCGACTTCCTCGTCGCCCTCGGGCGTCTTCACGGGAAACACCGCGGCGTGCGCGACCGCCGCATGGTTCATGATGGCCTTCTCGACCTCGAAGGCCGAGATGTTTTCGCCGCGGCGGCGGATGCAGTCCTTCTTGCGGTCGACGAACCACAGGTAGCCGTCCGGGTCCACGCGCGCGCGGTCGCCGGTGTGGAACCACTGGTTGCGGTGCGCGCGCAGCGTTTCCTCGGGCATCTTGTAGTAGCCGGTCGCGGCGCGCCACGGCTCCTTCGTGCGGATCACGAGTTCGCCGACTTCGTCCGGTGCGCAATCGAAATCGTCGTCGTCGACCACTTTCAGTTCGAAGTCGCGGCGCGGCTTGCCGATCGATCCGAGCTTGCTCGCCGGCGAGCCGGGGACGAACGCAGTCACGGTGCCGAAGTCGGACAGGCCGTAGTTGCTCATCGCCCTCAGGCCGAATCGCTTCTCGAAAGCGGCGGCGATGCCGGGCATCGGCGACATGCTGACGAGGCGCAAGTCGTTGTCGGCATCGTCGGGCGACTCGGGGCGGGACCAGAGGAAGCTCGACATCGAGCCGAGGAAATTGGTGATGGTCGCCTTCGAGGAGCGGATCTCGTCCCAGAAACGCGACGCCGAAAAGCGCTGCGACAGCGCAACCGAGCCGCCGCATACCAGCGCCGCGCCGGTTGCGGCGAGCAGCGCGTTGTTGTGAAAGAGCGGCAGGCAGACGTAGAACACGTCGCTGTCGACATAGCCCTGTGCAGCAGCGGCGCTCGTGCCGTAGGTCAGTGCCGCTGCGTGCGACAACATGCTGGCCTTGGACGGGCCCGTGGTGCCCGACGTGTACGACAGCATCAGCAGGTCGGAGCATTTCACGTCGGATGCGATCGGGTCACTGTTTCGCGAGCGCGGCAAGCCTTGCGCCCCGATCACCATCACGTGCCGCACCTTCGCAAGCAAGGCGCGGACTTCCTGGAGCCGCGGTGCGAGCTCTTCATCGACCACGACCACGGCGGCATCCGCATGGTCGAAGTAATAGCGCAGCAGCTCACCGCGCGCGGCCGTGTTCACTGGCACGGACACTGCGCCGATCTTGCCGAGGCCCAGGAAGATCGCGAGGTGCTCCGCCGAATTGCCCATGAACACGCCGACGTGCGTGCCCTTGGCGACACCCGCGTCGATCAACGCATGCGCCGCCTGGTCGGCCATGTCGTCGAGCTGCGCGTAGGTCCATTGGCGTCCGCTCCACAGCTCGGTGAGAAACAGCTTGTCGCCACGCACCTGCCGCTGCGCCTTGAGCACCTGCGCGATGGTGAGTTCGCGCAACGGGAAATAGTCTTCGGCCATCGAACGAGTCAGGGCATGTAGGTGCCGCCGTTCACATCGAACACGGCACCGGTGATGAACGCGGCGGCGTCCGATGCCAGGAAGGCGACGGTAGCGGCGATGTCCCGTGGCTCGCCGTAGCGGCCGAGCGGGACGGATTTCGCAAATGCCGCGCGGACTTCAGGAGACGAGCCCGCGGTCATCGCAGTTTCGATCGGTCCGGGTGCGACGCAATTGGCCGTAATGCGGTGGGGCGCGCCTTCGAGCGCGAGGATGCGCGTGAAGCCGATCATGCCGGCCTTGGTGGCCGCGTAATGCGCGCTCGCCACCGGCGACACCGTCCGGCCGCCGCGCGACGAGATGTTGACGATGCGGCCCCAGCCCTGCTTGCGCATGAGCGGAAGCGCGAGCTGGCAGAACAGGAACGACGACGTGAGGTTGATCGCGAGCACGTCGTTCCACTGCTCGAGGGGAATCTCCTCGATCTTCCACTTGCCGCCGTCCTTCTTGGGATGGATACCGGCGTTGTTGACGAGGATGTCGCAGCGGCCGAAACGCGCTTCGACTTCCTTCATCGTGGCGCGAACGTCATCCGCGCGGCCGACGTCGGCGATTTGCGGGGTGGCGTTGCCGCCGAGATCGTGCGCGATCCTTTCGATATCGCTCGAGCGGTCGACCATCACGACCAGGTGGCCGTCGGCGAGAAACTGCTTGGCGGTAGCGAGGCCGATGCCGCTCGCGGCGCCCGTGACGAGTGCGACGCGCGCGTTCATACCGTCCCCACGGGCGAAGGCGGCGAGCCCACAAGGCCCGGAAGGCGCAGCGGCGGCGCCGTCAGCAGGAAGCGGCTGCGCCCGTGCTTGCGCAGCCACGGTCCGAGCTCGCCGAAATACCACATCTCGCCGAGGAAGATGCCCAGCTTGAAGAGGCAGTGCTCGTGCAGCGGCATCATCGAATGCTTCGGTCCGTCGCCCGCGGCCGCGGCGCCCTGTACGTGTTCGACGCCGAGGTTGTCCGCGCAGATCGCGACGAGGCCGCTGTCGGTGATCCACTGCAGCAGGCGTTTGTCATTTCCGTCGAGCACTGCGCACGAGGACTTGAGCTTGTCGAAGTCCGGCTGCTTGTTCATGCCGAGCACGAGGTCGGCCCAGCCCGTGTAGAGGCACAGGAAGTCGCCGGTTTCGACCGTGGCCTTTTGCTTGTCGATCACGCGCATGAGGGCGTCGTAGCCGACGCGCACGTTCTCGTCGCCGTACGTGCCCTGCAGGTCGAGCAGGACGCCGCGGCCTTGCGTGCCGGCTTCGGCGAGCGTCTCGATGCCCAGCTTCTTCGCAAGCGGGCCGCCGGGCTGGTCGGGGTCGAGCACGTGCTCGCCCGCGCGCCAGCCGTTGTAGTAGACGGGCTCGGCCACGCCGTCGCCGTCGGCGTCGAACTCCTGGCCCCAGTGCGACAGCGCGTCCCACTGCGACGAGTACTGCGTCCAGATCGTCACCGCATCGTCCGACGTGATGTCGAACACCGAGTGGTTCTGGCACGAGAAGCAGAAGTTGTACGAAAGCTCGCCGGTCGTGCGCCGCGTGGCCTCGATGCGCGGCGCGCGGCGCATGGGCACCAGGTCGCGGCCGCCCGGGTAGTCCAGCGGCAGGCTCAGGCAGAACGCGAGACCCTCGCTGACCTCGCGCACGGCTGCGAGCCGGCGGGCCGGCGTGACGAGGTTCATGCGGCCGACCTGGTCGTCTTCGCCGAACTCGCCCCAGTTGGAGCCTTCGGGGCGG
This sequence comes from Ramlibacter sp., assembly GCA_035492155.1. Classification (GTDB taxonomy): domain Bacteria; phylum Pseudomonadota; class Gammaproteobacteria; order Burkholderiales; family Burkholderiaceae_C; genus Ramlibacter. The sequence goes on from DATJJL010000432.1 coordinate 33,880, forward strand.
TGTTTCCAGCGCGCCATGGGGATGTGTCTCCGGTTGTCTTGCCGGGAGGAAGTATAGGACCAATCAGTTGATTGGTCTATCCATTCAAATAGTGGGTATTTGGAAGCCCTGCTCACCAGCGCGCCAGCACATCCGCAGCGGCCGTCGCCGCAATGGGCGCCGGCCCCTGGATCCGCGACGGTGTGCGCGAAAAGCGCGGCGCAGGCGCCGGCTGGTTCACGCCGGCCACCTCGACGAAGGCCTCGCGTGCGACGTTGTGCGGGTGCGCCGGCGCCTGCGACAGCGGAAGCACCGGCGCGAAGCACACGTCGGTGCCTTCGAGCAGTGCGGTCCACTCCATGCGCGTCCTGCTCTTGAAGATGCGTGCGAATTCCTCGCGCAGCGCGGGCCACCGCGCGCGGTCGGACTGCGCGTCGCGCAGCGCGGCGGGCACGCCGACGCGCTCGCAGAAGTCGGCGAAGAACTGCGGCTCGATCGCGCCTAGCGACACGTGCAGGCCGTCGGCCGTTTCGTACACGGCGTAATAGGGCGCGCCGCCATCCAGAACGTTCGAGCCACGCGGTCCGCCGAAGACACCGCGCATCTGCTGGCTGACAAAGTTGGTCATGAGCGAGATTGCGCCGTCGGTCATCGCCGCGTCGACGACCTGGCCCCGGCCGGATCGCTGCGCTTCATGCAGCGCGGCGAGCACGCCGACGATGAGGTAGAGGCTGCCGCCGCCGTAGTCGCCGACGAGATTGAGCGGCGGCACCGGCGGGCCGTCCTTCGGCCCGATCGCGTCGAGGGCGCCACTGATGGCGATGTAGTTGAGATCGTGCCCCGCCGCTTGTGATAGCGGGCCCTCCTGTCCCCAACCGGTCATGCGGCCGTAGACGATGCGCGGGTTGCGTGCGAGCACTGCATCGGGTCCGAATCCGAGGCGCTCCATCACGCCGGGCCGATAGCCTTCGACCAGCACATCGGCCTTCTCGATGAGCTGCATCGCTTCTTCGCGCGCAGACTCGTCCTTGAGGTCGGCGAGCACGACGGTACGCCCGCGCCCGGTGAGGTTATGCCGTTCGCCGAGCTTCTTGCCGGGACGGTCGATCGTGACCACATCGGCGCCCATGTCGGACAGCAGCATGCATGCGAAGGGGCCGGGGCCGATACCGGCGAATTCGATCACGCGTAACCCCGTGAGCGGGCCGGAAACTGAAGGGCGATTCATGCGAGGACTCCTCAGGGATGGAAGGGGGCGCCGCGCGACACGATGCCGAGCGCGACTGCGCCGATGCCCATGCACAGCAGGGCGAACAGGTGGTTGGCGCGCACGCTTACCGCGTAGATCGACGCGCCCGAGTAACGGCTTGCCATCAGCGACAGCATCGAGAACGGTGACACCGTGCCCGACACCGACCAGCCGACCATGATGGCGAGCAGGTGCGGCACCACGGGCAGGCCGATGAGCGCAGGCGGGAAACAGGTCGCGACGAGCACGACCGACAACACCGGGTGCACGGCCATGAAGGACAGCAGCACCACCGACGACATCAGCGAGAGGCATGCCAGCGTGGCCGAGTGGGACACGAGTTGCGCCGCGGCGTGCGTCCACTCGGGCGGGATCGCACTGGCGATCACCGTGCCGCCGCAGCCCGCGGCCATGAATAGCGCGACTTCTCCGGCGAGCAGCGGCAGGCGTTCGTAGTCGGCCTTGAGTTCGGCCAGCGCGTGCCTCACGCGTCCGGCGCCGCGGGGGGCCTGCAGCGTGTTGACGCCGAGCGCGGCGATCGGCACGAGCAGCACGATCGCGCCCGCAACGGCCACGTGCAGCAGCCATGCAATCACCAGGACGAGCGCGAGGAAGCCGCACATCGCGGCGATCATCGGCAAGACCGCGCGCAGCAAGCGCGTGTCGCCGTCGTTCGCAGCAAGTGCGCCGGGATCGTCGACGTGATTGCGCAGCCGGATGAAGTCCATGACCAGACCCACAACGACGGTGCTCACCGCCAATGCCATGCACAGTGGCAGCAACGTGAACCAGCTCAGGCCCGGGTACAGTGCCAGCAGGATCGACACGTTGCTGAACATCGGGCTCCAAAGCGTCGCCGCCGAAAAGCTGCGCATGATTGCGGCGACGACGGGCAGGCGTTCCGGGTCGGCTGCGTCGCCGCGCGAGGCCATCTCCAGCAGCATGTTCACGCCGGCCAGGCCCAGCAATCCGCCGAAGACCTGGCATGCAATCGCAAACGACGCGCAGCGCATGCGCACGCGTTGCGACAGCAGGAGCGACGCGACTGCGCGGCTGCCCTGGCTGCGCAGGGCCGCGCGCGCGAGCAGCGTCACCGAGCTGATGAGCGACGCCATCAATGCGCCGATGCCGGCGCCGCGCCGCAGGCTGTCCAGCGGCACATGACGGAATGCGACGAGGCCGACCGAGAGCAGTCCGAGCACGGCGCTGATGCGGCGCACGCCGCGCGGGATGCGTCCGTGCTCGAGCACGAGGAACGCGCCGGCCCCGGCGGCGGCGGCCCATACCAGCGCGGCCGCCGGTTCGACGAGGTTCGCGACCGTCAACAACGCCATCGCGGCGAGCCAGGGGGCGCCGGAGCGGGGCGACGGGCGGAAGGCGGTCATGTGTCCGATTATATTGAATGGTCTGTCCATTGGAATATTAGAAGGAGCGCTTCTCCCCATGGGCTATCCTCCGGGCCCATGGCAACGAATCAGGAACTGTCTTTCCAGCAGGTGAAGACGCGACGTGTCTTCGAGGAAATCTGCGAGCAGATCCGCGGGCGGCTCGCGTCGGGCACGCTCAAGCCGGGCGACAAGCTGCCGGCGGAGCGTGACCTCGCACTGGAATTCAAGGTGAGCCGCCCCGCGGTGCGCGAGGCGTTGCGCACGCTGGAGATGTCGGGCGTCGTGTCGCTGCAAAAGGGCACCAAGGGCGGCGCGTTCATCCGCGAGGGCAATCCCGCGCTGCTCACCCAGTCGCTGCAGGACCTGATGATCCTGGGCCGCGTCTCCCTGCAGAGCCTGGCAGAGGCGCGCGCGATGATCAACACGATGGTGCTGCAACTCGCGTGCGAACGCGCCGTCGAGGCCGACTTCGCGGCCATCGAGAAGAACATCGACTTCATCGACAGCAGCGACGACCCCGGCCATCGCGCCGAGGCGGGCATGGACTTTTTCCGACTCATCGCGCAGGCCACGCGCAACGAAGTGCTGGTGATGCTTGTCGAGTCGCTGGGCGAGATCATCCGCTTCATCATCGACCGCACCGGCCGCAAGGCGCGGCCCGAGCTGGTCGCGGTGCGCCGGCGCATCCTGAAGGCGATGCGGGCGCGCGACGCGAAAAACGCCACCAAGGCCATGGACGAGTACCTGTCCATTGTCCACGCCGGCATGGGCCCGGCCGTCCGCCGGCGCACCGCACACTGATCCGCAAGCACCTTCGGTCCCGCCGGGACTTGACAGGCATTTGGTTCGATTGCAGAATGGTCAAACCATTGCAAATATCGAGGTCCCATTCACATGAGCGAGATCGCCGTCAACGAAGCGAACCAGTGGCGCCTGAACACCCCCGGCGCCAGCGGCTGGAAGGGCTCGCCCCACCCCGGCACACCTAACAAATACCTGATGATTTCGGCGGACACGCACGCCAACGAGCCGTTCGACCTCTGGTCGAAGCGCATCGAAGACAAGTACAGGGATCGCCTGCCCAAGGTGTGGGTGGACGACAAGGGCGTGCAGTGGCGCAAGATGGAAGCGTCGGAACAGCCCGACCGCCTGATCCTCGCCAAGCTCGAAGGCGAGGACCTCGCGCGCTCGAAAGCGGGCGCAACCGCGTCCGAGAGCGGCCCGTCGGTCGAGCAGCGCCTGAAGGACCTTGCGATGGACGGCGTGGACGGCGAGATCATCTTCCCCGGCAAGGGCCTGGGGATGTGGTACACGTTCGATCCCGATTTCGCCCATGCGCAATGCGAGGTCTACAACACGTGGGCGTGGGAAAACTTCGGCCCTTACGTGGACCGGCTCTCGCCAGCCGCAGCGCTGGCCACGGGCAACATCGAAGCAACGCTCAAGGAAATCGACCGCTGCCTCAAGCTGGGCTTTCGCCACTTCACGCTGCCGTGCAAGCCGCTGTTCGGGCCGCCCAAAACCAACGAGCTGAACTACAACAAGGTCGAGTTCGACCCGATGTGGGCGCGCTTCGTCGAGGCCGACGTCCCTGCGACGTTCCACGTGTCCACCGGCAAGGACCCGCGCACGACGCGCGGCCTCGGCGGCGCGGTGGTGAACTACGTTGTGCACTCCCTGTCGCCAACCCTCGAGCCGCTGGTCAACATCTGCGCTTCCGGTGTGGCCGAGCGCTTCCCCGAACTGCGCTTCGGCAGTGTCGAAGCAGGCATTGGCTGGGTGCCGTGGATGCTCGACGCGATGGACGAGGCGTATCACAAGCATCACTTCTGGGTGAAACCCAAGCTCAAGGCGCTGCCGTCGGACTACTTCAAGGCCAAGGGTTTCGCGACCTTCGGCGAGGATCGCGCCGGCATCGGGCTGATGGAGGAGCACGGCCTGGAGAACAACTTCATGTGGGCCAACGACTACCCGCACCATGAGGGCACGTGGCCGCATTCGCCTGAAGCGATCGAACGCCAGATGAACCGCATCAGCGAGCAATCGCGTCGCAAGGTCCTGGGCGAGAACGCCGCCCGTGTGTTCGGGTTCAAGGAACTGGCCGCGAAGTACGAGGTCAAGATCTGATGCGCCGCGCACTCTTCGGCGCCTTGGCGGTGCTGGCGTTCGCTGCAGGCTTCGCGGGCGAGGCCCTGGCGCAATCGCCCCGCTGGCCCGAGCGGCCGATCAAGATCATCGTCCCGTATCCGGCGGGTGGCCTGTCGGACTTCCAGGTTCGCGCGATCTCGGACTCGATGGCAAAGTCGCTCGGCCAGCCGGTCATCATCGACAACAAGCCGGGCGCGTCCGCGTCGATCGGCACCGTCGCGACGGCGACCGCACCGGCCGATGGCTACACGATGGTCTTCGTGAACAATGGTTTCGCGATCACGCCGCACCTGATCAAGAAGACCGGCTATGACCCGGTGAAGGATTTTGCGCCGGTCTCGCTGGTGTCGACGTCGCCGATGGTGCTGGTCGTGAACAACTCCGTGCCCGCGAAGACGGTGCCCGAGTTCATCGAGTGGGCGAAAAAGCAGCCCGGCGGCGTCGAGTACGGCACCGCGGGCACGGCGTCGTTCGGCCACATGGCCACCGAGCAGTTCGGACAGGCTGCCGGGGTGAAGCTCGTACAAGTGCCGTACAAGGGTGAGGCACCCATGACGCTCGCGCTGCGCTCGGGCGAGATCAAGTTCCTGATCACCACGCCGTCCCCGTCGATGATGGGCTTCGTGCGCGACGGGCAGTTGCGGCTGCTCGGCGTCGCATCGGGTCAGCCTGCGCCGCTGCTGCCAGGTGTGAAGCTGATGTCCGACACCGTGCCCGGTTACACGGCGGAAGTCTGGTTCGGCCTGCTTGCACCCGCCGCGACGCCGCCCGACATCATCGCCAAGCTCAACGCGGCGATCGTCAAGGCCGTAGCGCTGCCCGATGTCAAGGAAAAGTTCGCGGGCGTGGGAGCACTTGCCACGACCGACACGCCTGCCGATTTTTCGCAGATCGTGAAGGAAGACTTCGCCAAGTGGGGCGACCTGATCAGCAAGACGGGAATGAAGGCGGAGTGACCACCGCCGACGTGCTGGTGATCGGCGGCGGTGCCTCCGGGCTGGCCGCCGCAATCGAAGCCGCCGGCGCAGGTGCATCGGTGATCGTCCTCGAGAAGAACGCGATGACCGGCGGCAGCAGCCGGCTCTCGGTCGGCTCCATCAATGCAGCGGGCTCGAGCCTGCAGAAGCGCGCGGGTATCGCTGATTCGCCGGACTCGCACTTCGCGGACATGGACCATTTCATGGGCGCGTTCGCCGAGAAGGAGAACCGCGAACTGCGCCGCCTGCTCGTGGACCACGCGGCCGAGACGCTGGAATGGCTCATGTCCCTGGGCCTGAGCTTCTACGGCCCCACGGCCGATCCGCCGCACTGCCGACCACGCATGCACAACGTGCTGCCGAATTCGCGCGCCTATCCTTGGTGCCTCGCCAAGGAGGCGAGGCGCCGCGGCGCACGCATCGTGCTCGGCGCGCGCGTGCTCGAGTTGCACCAAAGCGAAGACGGCGCGGTGCGCAGCGTGACGGCCGAAGTCGCCGGCGAACGCAGGACCTTCACCGCCACGCGCGGCGTGATCATCGCCGCCGGCGACTACAGCAACGGCGCCGAGCTGAAAGCACGTTTCCGTCCCGAGCTTGCGTCCATCCCAGGCGTGAATCCCGCCGCAACCGGCGACGGCCACCGCATGGCCGAGGCAATCGGCGCGCGCATCGTCAACGGCGACGTGGTGTACGGTCCGAGCCTGCGCTTCGGCACGCCGGCGCGTTCCAGCCTCGTGCAGAGATTGCCGGCGTCCTGGTTGCTCGGCAAGGTGATGCAGCTCGCGTTGGCGGTGCTGCCCGTCTCGTTGTTCCGTCCGTTCGTCATGTCGTTCATGACGGCGTCGCTCGGGCCGGAGCTGTCGCTGCTGCGCAGCGGCGCCGTGCTCGTCAACTGCAAGGGCGAGCGTTTCATCGACGAACAGCGCGATGCACCCGGCCTTGCGATCGCAGCGCAGCCGGGCGGCCAGGCCTGGCTCGTGTTCGACGAGCAGCTCGCGCGCAAGTTCTCGAAAGCGCCGCATCACGTGTCGACTGCGCCCGGTGTCGCATTCGCGTACATGCCGGACTACAAGCGGCATCGCAAAGATCTTTTCCGCAGCGGCGCGAACCCACGAGAACTCGCGCAACGCATGGGCCTGCCGACCGCGGCGCTGGAACGATCGCTTGCCTCGCTGCATGGCCCGCTGCATTCGCTCGGGCCGCTGGAAGCGCGCATCGTGATCACGGATGGCGGGCTCGCGGTCAATGGCTCGCATCAGGTGCTGCGGGAAGACGGCAGCGTGATTCCGCGGCTCTACGCCGTGGGCGCTGCGGGGCAGGGCGGCGTGCTGCTGGCGGGCAACGGCCACCACATCTGCTGGGCCGTCACGTCCGGGCGGCGCGCGGGCCGCTTCGCGGCGGCCGCTGCCTGAATCAATTCATTTCTTGCGCGAGTTCCACAGCTGCATGTAGTTGGCCTGCAGCCGGCCCAGGAACTTGGTCATTTCCGCCACCGCGGCTTCGGAGTCGCGCGCTTGCAAGTGCTTCAGCAGGCGGCGTCGCGAGGGCAGCGTGTAGTCGTTGGTGCTGGGGCCGATGGCCTTGATGAATTCCTGCATCACTTCCATCACGCCTTCCATCACGATCTCGATGATCGGGTTGCGCGTGGCGGCGGCCAGCAGCTTGTGGAACTCCTGGTGCAGGCGCGCGCGCTCCACGAAGCTGCCGGATTTGGTCGCGCGTGCCGCCAAGGCGACGTTGGCCTCGAGGGCATCGAGGTCTTCCTGCGTGAGGCGCTCGCACGCGACGCGCACGACGATTTCGCTGAGCCAGGTGCGCGCTTCGGTGAGATGTTCCGGCTTGATCGCACCCAGGTGATAGAGGTCGCGCATGCCGTTGACCACCACGCCGGAGCTGCCGGGTAGCACGAAAGCGCCGCCGGCCGCGCCTTTGCGCAACTCGATCATCCCGCTCAGTTCAAGCGCGCGCAGGGCCTCGCGCAAGGTGTTGCGGCTGACGTTGAACTTGGCCGAGAGATCGCGCTCGGCGGGCAGACGGTCACCCGGCTTGAGCCGGCCCGACGCCACGAGCTCGCGGATTTGTGCGGCGATCTCCTCGAATGCCCGAGAAGGTGCAATCGGCTCGAAGCCGAGAGTGGATTCCGTCGCGTCTTTCATATCCGCCCGCCCAATGTTCAGACCTACCGATTATCGACGCAGCGGACGAGCCGGCGTATCACTTCAGCGAAAACGGCGCGGCGACGAGCAGTTCGTTGGTGATCTTCACCACAGTCGGGCCGCCTTGTTCGCTGTCGGCAAAGGCTTTCTGCCATTCCGGGTCGGCACGGAATGCGGACCAGGCCTTGTCACGCTGTTCGTGCGACTCCCATTGAAGGATGTATTTGACCTGCATGTTGTCCTCGCCGACGCCGACGGTCATCACTGGTGTGATGCGTTTCATGCCGTGCTTGTCGAACAAGGCGAGAGTCGCCGTTTCGAAGCGCTTGAGCACGACGGACAGCTTGCCGGGCATGCAGGTATAGGTACGGAATTCGTAGAACATCGCAGACTCCTTGTGGATTCAGAGGGGACGCGACGCAAGCAGCGGGCCGTCCTCGAACTGCAGCACGACCAGTTCCACCGGCATGCCGCACTGGAACGCCTTGCCTTCGCGCGCGACCAGGCGCGTGGCGATGCGCAGGCCCATGTCGAGGTCGACGACGCACACCGCGTAGGGAGCTTCGTCGACGAAGACCTTGGGCGCGGAATGGATGCGTGTCCACGAATAAAGCGTTCCGCGCGAAGAAAGGTCCTTCCACGCCATGCGGTCCGACCAGCAATGCGGGCACACCGGCTTGGGCGGGAACGTGTGCTTGCCGCAGGCTTCGCAGCAAGTGGATTGCCACTGGCCGGCCTTGAGCCCTTCCCAGAACGGCTGCGTGAACGCCGACATGCGCGGCGGGTACGCGCGGGGGCGCGCGACGTTGATCGATTCGAGTGTCATCGTTGGGCCTCAAGCACGTGCACGAGAGCGGCGTTGTAGTTGCCGAGTTCGCCGGTCGTCAGCCCCAGGCGCGCGTCCTTGACCTGGCGCTCGCCGGCGCGGCCGCGCAACTGGTCGGCGATCTCGCAATAGTTGTAGAGCGATGTCACATAAGCGGGGTGGCCGCGCGATGTGAGTCCGCCCGAAGTGGAGATCGGGATCCGGCCGCCGACTTTTGTCTGGCCTTCGGCCGCCGCAGGCGCTCCTTCGCCGCGGCCGAAGAAACCGACGGCCTCGCTCACCAGCACTTCCACCGGCGTGCACGGTGCATAGAACTCGGCCACGTCGATATCGTTGGCGGTGACGCCCGCCTGCTTGTATGCCGTGGCCGACGCCTCTTTCGCCGCGATCAGTTCGGTCATGTCGTTGGGCACCTCGTTGATCTGGTGCGACCCGTCGTGGCAGAAGCCGCGCCCGCGCACGATCGCGTAGGGACGGCCAAGCGACTTCGCGACTTCTTCGGACGCGAGCACGAGGCACGCCGCGCCGTCGCTGCGGCCGGGCACGTCGTAAAGGCCCAGCGGCTCGACGATCTGGCGCTGCGCCAGCGTTTCCTCCAGCGTGATCGGCTTGCGGAATTGCGCGAGCGGGTTCATTGACGCGTGCCACCGATTCTTCACGGCGACGGCCGCAAAGTGCTCGCGCGTGGCGCCGTATTCGTGCATGTAGCGCATCGCGTCCATCGCATACCAGCTGATGGGGATGAAGCCGCTGGACGCGTGGAAGTCCACATCGCCGGTCGTGCGCATGCTGCTCATCGCATGCTCCGCCGCTGGTGTAGCGGCTTCCATGTTGATGCCCAGCGCCAAAGCGACGTCGGTGCGGCCGAGCAGGATCTCGTCGCATGCGCGGTCGAAGCACACCGCGGCCGTCATGCCGTTGCCCATCACCTCGAGCACACTGCCCGTGCAGTTGAGCCGCAGGTGGCTCACGAGGAAAGTGGAGAAGTACTTCTGCATCGTGTAGGGACGAGGCAGCGTCAGCACGAGGCTGCCGATGTCTTTCTTCTCGACGCCCGCGTCCTGGACCGCCTGGACGACCAGGCGGGTCATGATTTCCTGTTCCAGCACCTGCAGCGGCTCGTCCGCACGGGTCTGATGGCGCCCGACGGGGATGGCGCTGGTGCCGACGATGGCGACTCGACGTGTCATGGCTCTCCTGGTTGAAATGCCGGGCCAGTATACGCTAGAATGGTAAAACCATTCAAAAGACGTCTTGAATCTAGGATTGCCATGACGACCTGCTCGCCGCTTCCCGGCGCATCGCCATTCGACCAGCGCGCCTTCCGCAACGCGCTCGGCAGCTTTCCCACTGGCGTGGCGATCATCACCACGACAGGCGCGGATGGCCGGCCCGTAGGGCTGACCTGCAATTCGTTCAGCTCCGTCTCGCTGGATCCGCCCCTGGTCTCCTGGGGACTGCGCGTCTCCAGCAAGAGCCTGGACGCCTTCCGCGGCACCGGCGCGTTCGCCATCAACGTCCTTGCCGAAGACCAGAAGGAGTTGTCGGCGCGTTTCGCGAATGGTGCGATCGCCGACAAGTTCGAAGGCGTGGACTGGCGCTGCGGCCACGCGGACCTGCCGGTGCTGGCCGGGTGCGTCGCCGCGTTCGAATGCGACAAGTTCGCCGAGCATGACGCGGGTGACCACGTGCTGTTCCTCGGCCGCGTTGCGAAATTCGAGCACGGCCGTCAGGAGCCGTCGCTGGTCTTCTATAAGGGCGCGTACATGATGCTGGCCGAGTCGCTGCGCGAACTGGCGGCCAGCGGCAAGATGGAACAGCCGCGGCTGGACGAGGCCCGGCGCCTGGTCAACTGCATGCTCCTGCGCCTTGCGTGCCAGAACGGCACGGAAACGGACTTCGACGCGATCGGCCGCAAGATCGACGAGATCGAGCACTACCCTGAGGCCGAGAAACGCGCCGAGGCCAGCGTCGAGTTCTTCCGGCTCATCACCCGGGCCGCGCACAACGACGTGCTCGTCGTTGTCGCGGAGACGCTCACCACCTTGCTGCGACACGTGCTGAAGACGGACGCCACGCTGCGCGCACGTCCTGAGCTCATCCCCGTGCGGCGCACGATCCTCGGCCACCTTCGCGCACGCGATGCCGATGCGGCCGAGGCCGAGATGAGCCATTACTTCGACCAACTGCGCGGCGGCGCGATGGAGACCAAGGCATGAACATGAACGACATCCCGACAACCCACTGCGACGTGCTGGTGATCGGCTCCGGCGCGGGAGGCTTGTCAACTGCCGTCACCGCGAAGAAGAACGGCCTTGACGCGGTCGTCGTCGAGAAGGAAGACATTTTCGGCGGCACCACCGCTTTCTCGGGCGGCGTGCTGTGGATCCCCCTCAGCGGGCACGCGAAGAAGCAAGGCGCGAAGGACTCGCGCGAGGCAGTGCTGCGTTACATGCGCGCGGAGACGGGCCGTTGGTACGACGCGCGGGCCGTCGAAGCGTTCGTCGACAAAGGCCCCGAGATGGTGGAGTTCTTCGAGCGCGAAACCACCGTCAAGTTCATACCGACGCTCTATCCCGACTACCACCCCGATGTCGACGGCGGCGTCGACATCGGGCGCTCCATTCTCGCCGCGCCCTACGACATCCGCGGCCTGGGCAAGGACATGGCGCGGCTGCGCCCGCCGCTGGCCACCATCACTTTCATCGGGATGATGTTCAACTCGGCCAATGCGGACCTCAAGCATTTCTTCCGCTTCACGAAGTCATTCACCTCGTTTGCGTATGTGGTCAAGCGGCTCGTGCACCACGTGAAGGAACTGGCGCTCTACCGCCGCGGCGTGAACGTCACGAGCGGCAATGCGTTGGTTGCGCGCCTGGCGAAGTCGGCGCTGGACCTGGGCATCCCGATCCTCACTTCGACGCCCGCGCGCGAACTCGTGATCGAAGGCGGCCGTGTCATTGGTGCGCTGGTGCAAGGGCCCGAGGGCGTGAAGCGCATCATCGCGCGCAAGGGTGTGGTGCTGGCTGGCGGCGGGTTCTCGCACGACAAGGAGCGCATTGCCAAAGCCTTCCCGCACATCGCGGCCGGCGGCGAGCATTTCTCGCCGGTGCCCAAGGGCAATACCGGCGACGGTGCACGCATGGCCGAGAAGGCGGGTGGCCGCGTCGAGATTCGTTTCAGCTCCGCCGCTGCGTGGATGCCGACGTCGAAGGTCCCGATGGGTAACGGCCAGTACGCAGCGTTTCCGCACCTGCTCGATCGCTACAAGCCCGGCATCATCGGCGTGCTCAAGAATGGCAAGCGCTTCACGAACGAATCGAACTCCTATCACGACGTGGGCGTGGCGATGATCGAAGCGAAGCAGGCGAAGGACACGGGTATGTGGCTGGTCTGCGACCAGGCGACGATCAGCCACTACGGCCTTGGCTATGCGAAGCCGGCACCGATGCCGCTCGCACCGTACGTGCGCAACGGTTACCTCGTCAAGGGAGCGACCCTGCGCGAACTGGCGCAGAACGCGGGTATCGATCCGCAGGGGCTCGAGGAGACCGTTCGCCAATACAACGCGGGCGCGCCGCAAGGACAGGACCCCGCATTCGGTCGCGGCCGCACGTCGTTCAACCGTTACCTCGGCGATCCCGAGCACAAACCGAATCCGTGCGTCGCGCCGATCGGCAAGGGCCCGTACTACGCGCTGCGCATTGTGGTGGGCGACCTCGGCACGTTCGACGGGATCACGACGGATGTAGTGGGCCGCGTGCTCGATTCGTACAACCAGCCGATCGCGGGCCTTTACGCAGTCGGCAACGACCGCGCAAGCGTGATGGGCGGCAACTACCCCGGCGCGGGCATCACGCTCGGACCGATCATGACTTTCGGCTACGTTACGGGCCGCCACCTTGCCGGACTCGAGCCGGAACTGGCAGGCTCGACCGGGACTGCGAGGCAGGGCGATGCAGTCGTTGCCTGAATTGCTGGCAGCGCATCCGCTGGTCGACCACCGCATCTACACGATCAAGCTGCGCAAGATGCAGGAATTCCTGGACGTGTTCAACCGCCTCGCGATGCCGATCCTGATGAACACCTTGGGCACGCCGCTGGGCTTCTGGGTGAGCCACGTCGGCCCGCTGAATCAGTTTGTGCACCTGTGGGCGTACAAGAACATGGCCGACTATGAAAGCCGCTGCCGTGCGCGCGACACGCATCCGGATTTCCCTGCTTATCTCAACGCTTCCGAACACCTGATCCTGGCGCAGGAGACACGCCTCATAAAGGGTGTTCCGATGCCGGGTTGGCGTTGATGCGCGGACGCGCAGCCCTCGACCCGTTCATCGGTGAATATCTGTTCGGTCGTGCCAGGTCCGAAATCCTGCGGACGTTGCTGCAGAGCCCGTCCAGGAGCTGGTCCGTTCGCGAGGTACAGGTCCGCAGCGGCATCTCGCCGTTCGCCGTTCGCCAGGAACTGAAGGCGTTGAGCGAGTTGGGGCTGCTGACAAGCATGCGGCCCGTGCGAGGTCCCTTCCAATACAGGATCGTCGAATTGCACCCTGGGATTCGGGCGATCGGCGAGTTGCTTCCTCGCGAAGGTGGCGCAGGGATTCAGCCCGGCGAGCCCGGACATTGATCCGGCTCAAAGATTCTGTGGTCTGGCCTTCCTACATTGGAAGTCATGATGACCGCTGACACGTCAGTCCTACCCACCTTCCATCAAGTGCACTCGCGCCGGCTCTTCGAGGAGATTTGCGTGCAAATCCGAGGACGAATCGCTGCAGGCGTCTTGCAGCCCGGCGATCGCCTGCCGCCTGAACGGGACATGGCCGCCGGATTTCGTGTAAGCCGCCCTGCGGTACGTGAAGCGCTCCGCTCCCTGGAGAACGCGGGAGTCGTGCGACTGGTGAAAGGTGCACGCGGTGGCGCTTACATTCTGCCTGCGAGTCCGGTGATGCTGACGCGGTCCATGCAGGACCTGCTGAGTCTGGGTGCCATCGACTTGCCCGACTTCGCCGAAGCCCGCATCGCAGTGAACGAGCAGGTACTGAAACTCGCATGCGAGC
>DATJJL010000433.1:0-3291 GCA_035492155.1 Ramlibacter sp.
GCTCACGCCCAGCGTGAGCAGGTTGTTGTCGGCGATTCGGTCGTTGCCCTGGAATTCGTTTTCGGTGTAGATGCTCGTGAAGTTGAAGTCGCTTTGCGCCGAGTCGTAATTGGGCAGGTAGTTCTGGTTGCGGTACGGCGTATACGTGTAGAACGCGCGCGGCTCCAGCGTCTGGCGAAAGCTGCGGCCGAAAAAGGATGCGTCGCGTTCGAACACCAGCCCGTTGTCCAGGCTGAAGGTGGGCACGGTTCTCGTGGCCGTCGAGCTGCCCGTGGCAACGAGCGGCTCGTCGAAGTCGTAGCGCGTCGCATGAAACTGCAGCTTCGGGATCACGAACCAGCCCGGCGCCTTGAAGGGCCGGCTGATGCGAGCAAGCGTATAGGTGCGCACGCCGTTCGGCTGGTTGTTCAGCACCTCGTCGGAGCGAAAGCGCGTCGAGTCTGCCTCGGCATACACGTCGAAGCCGGCCGGCAACTGCTCGTGCGTATAACGCGCGACGACCTGCGGCATGCGGTCGTACGGCGGCACGATCGGCGCGGTCGGATCCTGCAGCGTCTGCCACTTCAGGGTGCGCGCAGTGAGGGTGAGGTCGCCTTGCGCCCAGTTCAGCGACGCGTCGTTGGCGAGCAGGCGCTGCGTGAGCGACGTCGTGCCGCGCGAAAAATCGCGCCAGTAGTTGTCGTCGCTGACGCGATTGAGGTCCATGTGCAATCCGAGAGCGCCGACGGCCGTGGAAAAAAGGCTGTCGTGCTTGACCGCGTAAGCCCAGCGGCTGATGTGGCGCAGCTGGTCGTCGGGCATGTAGTCCGCCCGGATGCGGCCCTGGTAGGTCGGCTCCATATAACGGAACTCGCCACCCAGGTCGATGCCCCGCTTGGTCATGAACGTCGGGTAGATCGTCGCGTCGCGGTTGGGGGCGATGTTCCAGTAATAAGGAATCGTCGCTTCGATACCGCTCAGCGAATCGATGCCGATCGTCGGCGGCAGCAGGCCCGACTTGCGCTTGTCCGTCAGCGGGAAACTGATGTTGGGCACCGGCAGGATAGGCACGCCCTTGAAGCTCAGCACCGCATCGCTGGCCTGACCGGTTTCCTCTTCCTCGTCCAGCCGGATGCTCGCGGCGCGCAGGATCCAGTCCGGCATCCAGTCCGGCCCGCCGCGTCGTGTACAGGTCGTGTAGGTCGCGTTGCGGATGATGCTGCGCTTGTCGTCGATGAAATCGACGCGATCGGCCTCGCCATAGGCGTTGTTGCGCAGCAGCCTGTAATGCGGCTGGTTGAAGAAACCTTCGAAGGATTCAACTTTCAGCTGAAGCGACGGGCCTTCGAATACATTGCCCGCGCGATTGATGTGCACGTTGCCCCGCGCCTTGGCCAGGTCGTCGGGCGCGTAGTACTCGAGCCGGTCCGCGCGGATGATGGTGTCGCCCTTGCGCAGCTGCGCATGGCCTTCGACCACCGTCTCGAGATCGGGCGTGCCGTGAACGTTGTCGCCGGTGACGAACGCCGGCAGGTCATGGCGCACCGTCGCTGGAATATCCTCGCGCAGGATGGGCGTTGACTTGAGCTGCAGGGGCGGCTCGGCCTGCTGTGCGCGCACCGCCCCGCCGTGAAGCAGTGCGAAGGCGACGACAGCCACCGGGGACAGCGGGAAGCGGGCGCTGCGCGCCTTGCGTGAGAGCACCATTTTCGATTTGTAGAATCGATTATCCATGAGTGACACCACCGTTCATTGGCCGGATCCCGCGCGCGCCGGGCAATTCGCCGCCTGGCTCGAACGCATCGCGCCTGCGCAAGGGCTCGCGCCAGCGACGTTGAGCGTGGCCTCCGCCGACGCGAGCTTTCGCCGCTACCTGCGCATCGACAGCGACCGGGGAAGCCGCATCGTCATGGATGCGCCTCCGGACAAGGAAGACAGCCGCCCCTTCGTGCACGTTGCGCGGCTGATGCACGGCGCCGGGCTGAACGCACCCCGCGTGCTCGACTGGGACGAGGCCAACGGCTTCATGCTGCTCACCGACCTGGGCACGCACACGATGATCGAGGTGGTCGACCGCGACAACCCCGATGCGAACCGAGAGCTCTACATGCGCGCCGTCGATGCCCTCGTCGCATGGCAGCTCGCATCCCGCCCTGGCGTGCTGCCGCCCTACGACCAGGCGCTGCTCGCGCGCGAACTTCAGCTCTTCCCCGACTGGTATGTTGCCAAACATCGCGGCATTGCGGTCGACGGAAAGCTCAAGGAAACTTTCGACGCGATGTTCGCACTGATCATCGAACGCAACCTCGCATCGGCTCCGGTCTTCGTGCATCGCGACTTCATGCCGCGCAACCTGATGATCCCGGGCGACGACAACGAGCGCCGCCTGGGCGTGCTCGATTTCCAGGACGCGGTATACGGCCCGATCACTTACGACATCGCATGCTTGATGCGCGACGCTTTCCTCAGCTGGGACGAGGAGTTCGTGCTCGACATCACCGTGCGCTACTGGCAGAAGGCAACGAAGGCCGGGCTGCCTGTCGATACGGACTTCGGCGAGTTCTACCGCGCGGTCGAGTGGATGGGCTTGCAACGCCACCTGAAGGTCGCCGGGATCTTCGCGCGCCTGACGCTGCGCGACGGCAAACCGAAGTACCTCGCCGACGCACCTCGATTCATCGCCTACGTCCGCGCGACTGCCTCGCGCTATCGCGAGCTTGCGCCGCTTCTGGCCGCGGTCGACGAGGTCGAAGGCACGCACGGCGAAACGGCGTTTTCGTTCGGGCGGCTGTAGTGGCGCAAGCCGTCCCGCGCCTTTACTGCCCCACGAAGCTTGCGGCGGGCGCTTCGCTCGCGCTGCCCGCGGGCGCGGCGAGGCACGTGCAGGTGCTGCGCATGCAGCCGGGCGGCGAGGTCACGCTTTTCAACGGCGAAGGCGGGCAGTGGCAAGCCGTCATCGAACGCATGGGACGCACCGACGTCCATGTGCGCGTGTCGCACTTTGAAAATGTCGAGCGGGAAGCGCCTGTCGCGGTGCATCTCGCGGTGGGGCTGACCGCCAACGAGCGCATGGACTGGCTGATCGAAAAGGCGACCGAGCTCGGCGCAACATCGATCCAGCCGCTCGTCACCGCGCGCAGCGTGCTGCGCATTTCCGGCGAACGCGCGCTGAAAAAGCGCGAGCACTGGCAGGCCATTGCCGCTGCGGCGTGCGAGCAGTGCGGCCGCAATCGCGTGCCGACGGTGCATGAGCCGAAGCCCTTCGACGAATGGATCTCTGCAGCGCCCGTCGTTCAAAACAGAATCGTTCTT
>DATJJL010000434.1:0-2075 GCA_035492155.1 Ramlibacter sp.
CCGGCAGGAACTTCACGGCGCGGCTGGCGATGTTCACGTACTTGCCGATCAAATCGGCATTCACACGCGCGACGAAATCATCGGGATTGAAGTCGACGTCCTCGACCTTCGCGTTCAACTTGGCCGCGATGTAGTAGCGCAGCCACTCGGGGTTCATGCCCAGCGACAGGTACTTGAGCGGATCGATGCCGGTGCCGCGGCTTTTGGACATCTTCGCGCCTTCGACCGTGAGGTGGCCGTGCACAGGCACCTGCGACGGCGTCTTGCGCCCGGAGAACTTCAGCATCGCCGGCCAGAACAGCGTGTGGAAGTACACGATGTCCTTGCCGATGAAGTGCACCTGCTCGACCGATTCGTCGGCGACGAATTCATCGAAGGTCTGATTCGTGCGCGACGGCTCGTGCCAATGATTTTTCGCCTGGCCCTTGTCGAAGTGATTCTTCAGCGAAGCGAGATAGCCCACCGGCGCATCGAGCCACACGTAGAAGTACTTGCCGGGTGCATCGGGAATGTCGATGCCGAAGTAGGGCGCGTCGCGGCTGATGTCCCAATCGGCCATGCCCGCGTCGAACCATTCGCTCGCCTTCTTCGCCATCTCGGGCTGAAGCTTGCCGTCCTGCGTCCACGCCTTGAGGTACTCGACCACTTTCGGATCGGACAACTTGAAGAAGAAATGTTCGGACGAACGCAGCTCGGGCCGCGCGCCCGTGAGCACCGAGTAGGGCTCGATCAGCTCCGTGGGCGAATACACGCTGGAGCACACCTCGCACGAATCGCCGTACTGGTCCTTCGAATGGCACACCGGGCATTCGCCCTTGATGTAGCGGTCGGGCAGGAACATGCCCTTCACCGGGTCGTAGAACTGCTCGATCGTGCGCGTGGCGATCATGCCGCCGGCCTTCAGGCGCTTGTAGATGCCTTGCGCGAGCTCGGTGTTCTCCGGGCTGTCGGTGGAATGCCAGTTGTCGAAGCGGATGTGAAAGCCGTCGAGGTATTCCTTGCGGCCGGCGGAAATCCCGCCCACGAACTGCTGCGGCGTCACGCCGGCCTTTTCGGCCGCGATCATGATCGGCGCGCCGTGCGCGTCGTCGGCGCAGACGAACTGCACCATGCTGCCCTGCATTCGCTGGTGCCGCACCCAGATGTCGGCCTGGATGTACTCCATGATGTGGCCGATGTGGAACTTGCCGTTGGCATACGGCAAGGCGGTGGTGACGAAGAGCTTGCGCTGGGGCATGTGGATTGTCGGGAGGTGAACCGATGATTTTATTCGGCCCGCCCTGCGGCCACATCGATGCGTAGAATCTTTTATCGCGGGCCCGAACGGGGCGGGGAAAACAACTTTCGCGAGGGAAGGTAGCGCGTCAAACCGGCACGCACCTCATCCTCGTGCGTGACGGCAAGGTTATAAGGGTCAAGCCTGCGCAGAAGCCATCAGTCTCGTAAAAGTTTCGAGCCCGCTACACTGGTCCGGAATTCAAAGAGATTCCAATGCCCTCCAGCGACCAGATTGTTTCCGCCCTTTCAGGCGTCATCGACCCCAACACCGGCCGCGACTTCGTCTCGACGAAGCAGCTGAAGAACCTGCACGTGAGCGGAGGCGACGTGTCGTTCGACGTCGAGCTCGGCTACCCCGCGAAGAGCCAGATCCCGCAACTGCGCTCGGCCCTCATCGCAGCGGCGAAGGGTGTCGCCGGCGTCGGCAACGTGTCTGCCAACTTCTCGACCAAGGTCCTCGCCCACGCCGTGCAGCGCGGCGTGCAGCTGATGCCGAACGTGAAGAACATCGTCGCTGTCGCGTCGGGCAAGGGCGGTGTCGGAAAGAGCACGACGGCTGTGAACCTCGCGCTTGCGCTTGCAGCCGAAGGCGCGCAGGTGGGCCTGCTCGATGCGGACATCTACGGCCCGAGCCAGCCGATGATGATGGGCGTGGATGCGCGGCCCGTGAGCGACGACGGCAAGACGATGGAGCCGCTCGAGAATTACGGCGTGCAGGTGATGTCCATCGGCTTTCTCGTGAACCAGGACGAGGCGATGATCTGGCGCGGCCCGATGGCGACGCAGGCGCTCGAGCA
>DATJJL010000435.1:0-2756 GCA_035492155.1 Ramlibacter sp.
GCCGCCGATCCAGTCGTCGCCTTCGAGGTACGCGCGCAGCATCGGCAGCGCATCGAATCCCCAGAAGAGCTTGTCGTCGACTTCCATCGTCGGCACACCGAAAAGGCCGCGTGCGAGTGCGGCGTCGGTGTTGGCTTTCAATTCGCTCTTCACTTCATCGCTCGCGGGATTGCGCTTCGGCTGAAGCGATTGCTTCAGCGCATCGAGCCGAGCGGCATCGAGCGCATCCGCGCCGCCGCGCCACACATGGCGCAGCACCGTCTCTGCGACCTGCCGATTGACCAGGCCCTTGTCGCCGCAAGCGATGGCGAGGCGAAGCAGCGCGAGAGGATTGAACGGATGCGCCGCGGGCATCTGCATCGGAATGCCGTTGCTGCGCGCGGCCCACAGCACCTGGCGGTAGGTCCAGTCGCGCTTGGGCGCGATCTCGGCGGGGCCGAGCTGTCCGTGTTGCTTGAGGAAAGCGGCAAACAGCACCGGCCGGTAGTCGACGCCGTAGCTCAATCCCTTCAAGGCCTCGGGCAGTTTCTCGAACGCGAGATAAGCGTACGGCGAGATGAAATCGAAATGGAAGGTGATGTGCTTCACGCCTGCTCCTTCGCGATGCGTTCCGACAACTGCGTCCACACGTCGCGCTTTTCCTCTTCGCTCATGCGGCCCCATGCGGCGATCTCGTCGAGCGTGCGCAGGCAGCCTTCGCACAGCCCCGTGTCCATGTCCATGCGGCAGATCGACATGCACGGCGAAGGCACGGCCGTCACCTCGCCGGCGGCGACGCGCTGTGCCTGCTTCTTCAAGGGCTCGCGCGAGGACATCAAGCGGCCGGGTCCTGCACGACATCCGCCACGGGTGCACCCGTCAGCCGCTCGAGATCCTGCGGCCGAAGCTTGAACACGCCGTGCGGATGGCCGGCGGCCGCCCAGATTTCCTCGAAGCGGAACAGCTCGCGGTCGATCAGCGTCACCGGCGCCGTGGCATGCGCGATGGGCGACACGCCGCCGATCGAATAGCCCGTCTTGGCCTTCACGAAATCCGCGTCGGCGCGGCCCGTCTTGCCGACGATCGCATCGACCTTTTTCTCGTCGACGCGGCGGTCTCCAGAGGTGATGACCAGCACTGCAGCGTCGTCGGACTTGCGCCGGAAGATGATGCTCTTGGCGATCTGGCCGACATGGATGCCGAGTGCGTCGGCGGCCTGCTGCGCCGTGCGCGCAGCGTCGTCGAGCATCACGGGCGTGTGCGGATGACCTTTGTGCTGCAAGGCGCGCGCGACGCGCTGCACGCCTTCGGGAAGGGAGTCGGGAAGGGGCTCGGACATGCCCCCATTTTCACCCGCCGTCGATTTCCCGGATCTGGTCCCTGTATTCCTTCTGGTGATTCATGCCCTGCATGACGATCATGGTGGGCAGCGACGACCAGAAGGCGGCCCAGTCCTCGGAATCCGTGTTCGGCGCGCTGGCGGTTCCACTCGACGTGCTGCCGGCCGCCATGGCCTGGTTGAACTGCTGGACGTCGCCCGAGCTGGCCGGGCCGGGACTCGTGGCCGAGGACCCCGCGCCCGAGGGCGAGGTGCCGGAAAGTGGATCGATCGTGGACATGGCTGGCTCCGAAACGCACGGATGACCCATCGTGCGATCCGTGCCTGCCAGCGTCAACCGGCCAGATGGCCTAAGCCCGGCGATTCAGGAGCGCCGTCGCCGCGCGCGAGTTCGGCTTGCGGCCCAGGAAATCGCTGATGTATTTGCCGGCATCGATCAGTTTTTCGAGATCGATGCCCGATTCGATGCCCAGGCCATCGAGCAGGTAGACCACGTCTTCGCTCGCGACATTGCCGGTGGCGCCCTTCGCATAAGGGCAGCCACCCAAACCCGCGACCGATGTGTCGAACTGCCACACGCCCATTTCGAGCGATGCCATCGTGTTGGCGAGCGCCTGGCCGTAGGTGTCGTGGAAGTGCCCCGAGACATCGTTGATGTCGTAGTGCTTGAGTGCCGCTTCCATCGCACGCTGCACCTTGATCGGCGTGCCGACGCCGATCGTGTCCGCCACGCCGACGTGTTGCACGCCGATCTGCTTCATCAAGCGCGCGACGAGTTCGACGCGCTCGGGCGCAACATCGCCTTCGTAAGGGCAGCCGACGGCAGTGGAGATCGCCCCGCGCACGTAGATGCTGCGCTCACGCGCGGCAGCGACGACCGGCGCGAAACGCTCGATCGATTCCGCGATCGAACAATTGATGTTCCGCTGGCTGAAGGCCTCGCTCGCCGCGCCGAAGACGACGATCTCGTCGGGCTTCGATAGGGCGGCCGACTCGAAACCTTTCATGTTCGGCACGAGCACCGAATAGCGCACACCCGCCTTGCGATGGATGCCCGCCATCACCTGCGCGTTGTCGGCCATCTGCGGCACCCACTTGGGCGACACGAAGCTGGTGACTTCGATCTCTTTCAAGCCCGCATCCTGCAGCAGGTGCACGAGCTCGATTTTCACGTCGGCGGGGACTTCGCCCTTCTCGTTTTGCAGGCCGTCGCGCGGGCCGACGTCCACGAGTTTCACTTTGGCTGGCAACTTCATGATGGCTCCTAGTATCCGCGTCTGGGATCGACCACGCCGGCGATGGGCTCTCCTCGCTCCATCGCGGCGATCTTGCCTGCGATCTGCGCGATGCTTTCGCCGCGCAGCGTGCGCGCCGACGTGTGCGGCGTGATCGTCACCTTCGGGTGATGCCAGAAGGGATGATCCGGTGGCAGCGGCTC
>DATJJL010000436.1:0-6098 GCA_035492155.1 Ramlibacter sp.
GCATTCACGATGAAGGTCAAGCTGCTGCGCGCCAGCGAAGTGGCCAAGGCCGCAGGCGCTGCGAGCGGCGCGTCCGCGCCTGCATCGGCGGCTTCGGCCTCGAGCGCAGCAAGGAGCTGAGATGGCGACCGCGAAATCACCAAAGTTCGATTCCGCCGCGATCCAGCAGGCGCTCGTCGGCCAATTCAAGGGCCTCAATCCGAATGACCCGGCGTCATGGCCGATGGTTCCGCGCGTGCTGGTGTGCTTCGCACTCATGGTCGCCATCGTCGCTGCGCTGTGGTTCGTGTGGCTCAGCAGCTCCGACGAGGAGCTGGGCAACGAGCAGAAAAAGGAGCTGCAGCTGCGCGAGGACTACAAGAAGAAGCTCGCCCAAGCCATCAACCTCGACGCGCTCAAGAAGCAGCGCGAACAGGTGCAGCAGTACGTGACGCAACTCGAAAAGCAGTTGCCCAGCAAGGCCGAGATGGACGCGCTGCTCTCCGACATCAACCAGGCGGGCCTGGGCCGCAGCCTGAATTTCGAGCTGTTCCGGCCCGGCGGCGTCAGCGTTCGCGAGTACTACGCCGAACTGCCGATCGCCATCCGCGTGACGGGACGCTTTCACGACATCGGCGCGTTCGCATCGGACATCGCGAACCTGTCGCGCATCGTGACTCTGAACAACCTCTCCATCTCGCCCGGCAAGGACGGGATTCTCGTGATGGATGCCACCGCGAAGACCTTCCGCTACCTCGACCAGGACGAGGTCGCTGCCCAGCACAAGGCTCAAGGAGGCAAGAAGAAATGAACGCGCGCCGCCTTCTTCTCCCCCTTATCGCCGGCGCGGTTCTCGCCGGCTGCGGCGCGTCCGGCCAGGACGAGATCGAGCAGTGGATGCGCGACGAACGTGCCGCCACCAAGCCTCACGTCCAGCCGATCCCCGAACCGAAGAAATTCACGCCTCAGGCGTACACGGAGGAAGGGGCCACCGACCCGTTCTCCAACGTGAAGCTCACGCAGGCACTCAAGCGCGAATCGACGCAGTCGAGCGCCAGTGCCGCACTCGTGGCACCCGAACTGGCGCGCCGCAAGGAGCCGCTGGAGGCCTACCCGCTCGATTCGATGAAGATGGTCGGCTCCCTGATCAAGGAAGGCCAGCCCGTGGCGCTCCTGCGCGTCGACAACCTGCTGTACCAGGTCAAGCCCGGCAACTACCTGGGACAGAACTACGGAAAGATCGTCAAGGTGAGCGAGACGGAGGTTGTGCTGCGCGAGATCGTGCAGGACGCCACCGGCGAATGGACTGAGCGGACCACCACACTGCAACTGCAAGAGAGGTCGAAATGAAGAACAAGAGCCACTGGCGGCAGGCATGGGCGTTCGCGCTCGCGTGCGCCGCGGCAGGCATGGCGTTCTCTGCGCACGCGCAGAACGCCGTCGAAGCCGTGACGGGAACGATCCAGGGCGGGGTGGAGGTGATCCGCGTCGATTTCGCGCAGCCGCTCACCGCGGTGCCTGCGGGATTTTCGATCCAGGCCCCGGCCCGCGTTGCCCTCGACATCCCCGGTGCAAGCAACGGGATCGGGCGCAACACAGTCGACATCAACCAGGGCAACGTACGCTCGGTGAACGTCGTGCAGGCCGGCGACCGCACGCGGCTCGTTGTGAACCTGAAGGCACCGGCCGGCTATCGCGCGCAGTTGCAGGGTAAATCGCTGCTCGTGGTGTTCGAGCCTGTCGCGACTGCAAATGCCGCACCGACGACGCAGCCCGCCTTCGCGGAAAGCCGCAATGTCGAAGTCCAGCCGCTGAAGGATCTGGATTTCCGTCGCGGCCCCGATGCTTCCGGCCGCATCATCGTGGCGCTGCCCAGCAACCAGATCGGGGTCGACATTCGCCAGCAGGGCCAGAACCTGGTGGTGGATTTCCTGAAATCCTCGCTGCCTGAAGGCCTTCGCCGCCGCCTTGACGTTTCCGATTTCGGCACGCCCGTCCAGTCGGTGACGACCACGCAGGTCGGCGATCGCGTGCGCATCACGATCGAGCCCAAGGGCGCGTGGGAACACAGCGCGTACCAGAGCGACAACCAGTTCGTCGTCGAAGTGCGCCAGGTCAAACAGGACTCCTCGAAGCTCACGCAGGGCCCGGGCTTTGCCGGCGAGAAGCTGTCGCTGAACTTCCAGAACATCGAGGTTCGCTCGCTGCTGCAGGTGATTGCGGACTTCACCAACTTCAACGTCGTCACCTCGGACTCGGTGACGGGCTCGGTCACGCTGCGACTGAAGGACGTCCCGTGGGACCAGGCGCTCGACATCGTGCTGCAGGCCAAGGGCCTGGGCATGCGCAAGACCGGTAACGTGCTGTGGATTGCGCCCAAGGACGAAATCGCCGCGAAGGAAAAACTGGACCTCGAGTCGCGCGCGCAAATCCAGAGCCTGGAGCAGGTGCACACCGAATCGTTCCAGCTCAATTACACGAAGGCTGCGGACATCGCGGCGCAGATCAGCACCGGCACCGGCGCGGCGCGCATCCTCTCGGCGCGCGGCAGCGTGATCGCCGAGCCGCGCACGAACCAGGTCTTCGTCACCGACATCCCGTCCAAGCTCGACGCCGTGCGCGATCTCGTCGGCAAGCTCGACATCCCGGTTCGACAAGTGCTCATCGAGGCGCGCATCGTCGAAGCGTCGGACACCTTCGGGCGTTCGCTGGGCGTGCGCCTTGGCGGCAGTGACCTGCGCGGTCTTCGCGGCGGCGACCCGGGCTATCAGGTGAATGGGAATACCCGTGTTGCGATCGGTGGAAGCTATGACGCAGTCACGGGCACGACCCTCGAGTCCACCGCGGTGCCTACGACGCTGAACACTTCCTTCGTCAACCTGCCGGCGGTCGGTCAGGGCGGCTTCACGCCTTCGAGCTTTGCGATCTCGCTGTTCTCGGCGGCGGCCAACCGCTTCCTGAACCTGGAGCTCTCCGCACTGGAAGCCGACGGCAAGGGCAAGCTCGTGTCGAGCCCGCGCATCGTCACCGCGCACAACCAGAAGGCGATGATCGAGCAGGGCACTGAATTCCCGTACCAGCAGGCCACGTCGAGCGGCGCCACGGCCGTGTCATTCCGCCGCGCGACGCTCAAGCTCGAGGTGACACCGCAGATCACGCCCGAGGGCAACATCATTCTCGACCTCGAGATCAACAAGGACAGCCGCGGCGAGACGACGGCAGCCGGTATCGCGATCGACACGAAGCACATCAAGACTCAAGTGCTCGTGGAGAACGGCGGCACTGTCGTGATCGGGGGCATCTTCGAGTTGACGCAGAACGAGACGGTGACGAAAGTGCCGCTGCTTGGCGACATTCCGTTTGCCGGCAACTTGTTCAAGAACAAGTCCAACAACACGAGCAAACAGGAGATGCTCGTATTCATCACACCCAAGATGATCGCGGACCGCGGGGCGGCGCGTTGAGCACCAAGCAGCAAGACCAGGAACTACACACATGATGAAGATGATCAAATGGATCGCTCCCGCGCTGTTCGCAACAGTGCTGGCGGCGTGCGGAGGGGGCGGGGGCAATCCGGGGACGACCGCTACCGGAGGTGGCGGCACTGCTACGCCAACGGTTGCCGTGAGCCTGGTGGATGCGTCAGGCGCAGCGACGACGTCCGTGACCGCCGGCGCGGCTGTAACCGCCAAGGCGACCGTCAAGGATGCTTCGGGCAATCCGGTCTCTGGCGCTGTGGTGACTTTCGCTGGCGACTCGAATGCGCCCTTGAGTTTCGTCCCTGCCAACGGCACCGCGCTGACTGGTGCTGATGGCGTCGCGACTATCCAGATCACCCCTGCCTTGAGTTCGTCGGGAGCAGGCACGCTCACTGCGACTGCAGTGGTGGGTACTGCAACGGCGAAGGGGACGACGTCCTATCAGGTCGCCAATGCGGTCGCGAATGTCGTGATGCTCCTCGACAAGAATACGCTGCCGAATTCCGGCGCGTCGAACGCTACGTTGACGCTCATTGCTGTGGACACTGCCAATAACGTCGTACCCGGTGCTCCAGTGAGTGTCACGACGGATGCGAACACCGTCTTCACTCCTGGCGGCACGACGACGGATGCAAACGGCAAGTTCACTGGCACGCTATCGATCGGCTCGGACAAGACGGATCGTCAAGTGACGATTACCGCTAACGTGAGCGGCTTGGTAAAGAAGACGACGGTCAGCGTCGTCGGCTCGACGCTGGCTGTCACGTCGACGCCCAGTGTTCTGACACCCGGCGCCGCTGCAAAGCTGACGGTTCGCCTCACGGATTCAGCCGGCGGGGTCATCCCGAATTCGAGCGTGACGATCACGGGTGACATCCCATCGCTCGTCGGTAAGTCGCTGACGACCGATTCCAACGGTAATGCGACCGTGAATTTCACTGCGCCTGCGACCGCGGGCAGCTACATGGTGATCGCCGGTGGAAGCGGCGTGACAAGTTCCGTATCTTTGCAGGTCGGTTCGGGGGCCGCGATTCCTACAGCCGTCATTCCGGCGGGTGCAGTGGCCTCACTTTCAGCGTTGCCGAATGTTGTCGCGCCGAATACGACCGGGTCCACTACAAACCAAAGCCAGTTGCGATTCCTGATGATCGATTCGGCCAACAAACCCGTCTCAAACGTGCGGGTGCGGTTCGACATAGTCAGCACGGGCCTCGGCTCTTTCGACTCGACGATCAGCAGTGGGACTTCCACCGTGTACACCAACGCATCAGGTGTTGCCACGGCGTCTTTCGTTCCTGGAGCTACCGCGAGCGCGACGGATGGTGTGCAGGTTCGTGCCTGCTGGCAGGCGTCCGACTTCGCATCGACCACGACGTGCACGAACTCTGTCAATGTCACGATGACTGTCGCTTCGCAAGCACTGGCAATCTCGATCGGCGACGATAACAAGCTCCAGGCAGGCCAGGGCACCTACATCAAGACGTTCACGGTTACTGTTGCCGATGCCGCTGGCCGGCCTGTGGCTGGGGCGCCTGTTGACATCTTCCTTGACATCCCGTTCTACGAAAAGGGCCCGTACAGTTTCACCACGGTTTCTGGCTCGCCGACTGTGACAGTGACGTCCTTGGGAATGACCTACAACAACCCGCCGAAGGTCCAGCCTTATCAGCTCAATCAGGATATTCCCGACGCGACCAGCGAGCCGCTCACCATTGGCGAACGCGTCACTTGTATAAATCAGGACTTGAACCGCAACGGAGTGGTCGACCCGGGCGACATTCCTACTGACACGGACGGTTTCGGTCAGTTCGTGTTGCTGCCACGCAAGTCCGACATCCTGATTTCATACTCGACACCTGGTGTGACCACCACCAACGCGAGCGGGATTCTCTTGATCCAGGTGGAATACTCGCAGCGATTCGCAACTTGGTTGGAATATCACATCCGAGCCAGTACCAGCGTGTCTGGCTCGCAGGGAACTGCGGAGCGGGCGTTCGTAACCGATTTCATCGAAGGCGACGACAAGAACGGCTCGTTCCTCACACAGCCCTACGGAATCAAATCCTGTAGCGAAGCGAACTGAGCGAGGGCGGGCAGTTGCGGCTGATCCTCATCGGCCTGCCCGGCTCCGGCAAGTCCACCGTCGGGCGGCAACTCGCCCGGCGGTTGGGCCTCGGCTTCAGTGATTCCGACCCCGTGATCGAGCAGCGCATCGGCTGCTCGATCCGTTCTTTTTTCGAGCGTGAAGGCGAAGACGCCTTTCGCGACATCGAGGAAGAAGTCATCGCCGAACTTTGCGCGGGTGAGTCAGGCGTGATCGCCACGGGCGGCGGCGCGGTGCTTCGGCCCGCGAATCGCGAACGCCTGCGCGCTGCGGGCCACGTGTTCTATTTGCGCAGCACGCCCGAAGACGTGTTTCGCCGCGTGCGCCACGACAAGGGCCGGCCGCTGCTGCAGGTGGCCGATCCGCTCAAGCGCCTGCGAGACCTGTATGCGCAGCGCGATCCGCTTTATCGCGAGACGGCGCATTTCGTGATCGAGACGGGGCGCCCTTCGGTGCCGACGCTGGTCAACATGATCCTCATGCAGCTCGAGCTCAACGGCTCGCTGCCGCCGCACCCTTAAACTCGGGGAATGTCC
>DATJJL010000437.1:0-3764 GCA_035492155.1 Ramlibacter sp.
ATCGCGACGTTGCCCGTCTGCACGAGGCTGAAGCTGTGCCGGTCGATGAGCATCGGCGTGAGCCAAAGCCCGCGCAATGTCATGAACGACGAATAGGTGGTGAGCGCCAGCGCGAAGATGCCGATGGTGTACGGCAGGCGGAACAGCTCGCCGTAGCCGCGCAGTGCTGCAGTGACGCTGATCTTCTGCCGTGAAGCGGGCGCTGTGCCGTCGCCCCGAACGAAGACAAAGATCGCGATCCACGCGAGCAGCGAAAAGCCCGCAAGCGCGACGAAGCCCCAGCGCCACGAGAACGTTTCGATCACCCACGCGAGCGGCGTGCCGGTGAGCAAGAGTCCGATCGCCCCGAGGCCGAGCGCCGTGCCGTTGACGGCGGCGAAGCGCCCTGTCGGAATGCTGCGCGCGATGTACACCGTGCAGACGAGAAACGCGGGCGCGCATCCGATGCCCGTCAAGATCTGCCCGAGCACCAGCGTGCCGAAGCCCTGCGCGGACGCCGTCACCAGCGCACCGATCACCGCGAACGGAAACGCGACAAGAATCGTGCGACGCGGGCCGTACACATCGATGCCCATGCCCATGAAAAGCTGCAAGCTCGCGAATGAAAAATGAAACGCCGCGGCAAATAAGCCAAGCTGCTGCTTCGAGAGCTGGAAAGCCTGCGAAAGCGCGGGCGCCATGATGGCGGCCGCCGTGCGGTACGCCTGGCTCATCGCGAACCCGCCGATGAGCACGAACAGCATCAACCACGCGCGGCGGCCGTTCATCGGGCCATGCTCATTCCGGCAGCACCGCCGTCGCTTCGATCTCCACCTTGGCGCGGTCTTCGATGAGCGCCTTCACTTCCACCGCCGTCATGGCGATGTCCCAGCAGCCGATGAGGTCGCGAAACGCCCCGCCGATCTCCTTGGAGGCGGCGAGGTATTCACGTTTGTCGGTGACATACCAGGTCATGCGCACGATATTTTCCGGCATGCCGCCCGCCTCGCGAAGCACGTCGGCGACATTCTGCAAAGCCAGCCGCGCCTGCGCCGCGAAATCGTCGCTGGGAAACTGCCCGTCCTTGTCCCAGCCGATCATCCCAGCGATGAACAGCATGCGGCCCCTCGCGACGACACCGTTCGCATAACCCTTGGGCCGCGGCCAGCCGGCCGGCAGGATTGCCTGATGCTTCATTGCCGCTCCTTGAGTAGTTCGCGCGCGATGATGAGTTGCTGCACTTCGCTTGCGCCTTCGTAAATGCGCAGCGGTCGAATCTCGCGGTAAAGCCGCTCGACGATGCTGCCCTCCTGCACGCCCATGCCGCCGAAGATCTGCACCGCTGCATCGATCACCTGCTGTGCGCCCTCCGTCGCGGTGAGTTTCGCCATCGCCGCTTCCTTCGTCACACCGCGGCCCTGGTCACGCTGCCATGCGGCGCGATAGACAAGCAGCGCCGAGCTGTCGATCGTCGTTGCCATCTGCGCGAGCTTGGCCTGCGTGAGCTGGAAGTCGGCCAGCACCTGGTTGAACATCTTGCGCGTCGACGCACGGTGCAGCGCTTCGTCGAGTGCGCGGCGTGCGAAGCCCAGAGCCGCTGCCGCGACCGACGTGCGAAACACATCGAGCGTTCGCATCGCCACTTTGAAGCCCTCGCCTGCATCGCCGATGCGTTGTGAGAGCGGAATGCGGCAATGCGTGAATCTCAGACGGGCCAGTGGATGCGGCGCGATCACGTCGATGCGCTCAGCGATCTCGAAGCCCGGCGTGTCCTTGTCGACGATGAAAGCCGAGATGCCACGAGCACCCGGTGCCTCGCCGGTGCGGCAGAAGACGACATAGAAATCCGCGATGCCGCCGTTGGAGATCCACGTCTTCTCGCCGTTGATCACTGCGTGGTCGCCCTCGACGCGCGCGCCGCATTGCATCGCGGCGACGTCGGAGCCTGCATCCGGCTCGGACAACGCGAACGCCGCGATTGCTTCGCCCTTGGCAACACGCGGCAGATAACGCGCCTTCTGTTCAGGCGTGCCCTGCAGCGTGATCGCGCCGCTGCCCAGCCCTTGCATTGCGAACGCGAAGTCCGCCAGGCCGTTATGACGCGCGAGCGTTTCGCGGATCAGGCAGATCGCGCGCGTGTCGATCTTCTCGCCTGTCGCGTGCTGCAGCCAGCCGCCCTCTCCCAACTTGCGAACAAGCGCGCGGCATTCGTCATCAACGTTGTCACCCACGCTGTCATCCCGGCGCAGGCCGGGATCGAGTGGCATTAAAGACTCTGGATTCCGGCCTTCGCCGGAATGACGGACATTGGCCGACGCCCATGCATCGAGCTCCCCCGCGAGTTGCCGATGCTTGTCGTCGAAGAAAGGCCATTCGAGATAGCTCGTGTCCGCCATGTCAGTTGCCCTCGAACGTCGGCCTGGACTTCGCGACGAACGCGTTGTAGGCGCGCGTGAAGTCCTCGGTCATCATGCAGATGGCTTGCGCCTGCGCTTCCGCTTCGATCGCCTGCTCGATCGTCATCGCCCATTCCTGGTGGAGCATCGTCTTCGTGATGCCGTTCGCGAAGGTCGGTCCGGCCGCGAGATCGGCGGCAAGCTTCTGCGCTTCAGCGAGCAACGCGGCCGGGTCGCACAGGCGATTGAAGAAGCCCCACCGCTCTGCCTCCTCGCCTGCGAGCGAGCGGCCGGTGTACAGCAGCTCGCTCGCGCGGCCCTGCCCGATGATTCGCGGCAGCATTGCGCACGCGCCCATGTCGCACCCTGCGAGGCCGACGCGGTTGAAGAGAAAAGCCGTCTTGCTGCGCGCCGTGCCCACGCGCATGTCGGAGGCCATGGCCATGATGGCACCCGCACCCGCGCAAACACCATCGATCGCGGCAATGATCGGCTGCGGGCAGGCGCGCATTGCCTTCACTAAATCGCCTGTCATGCGCGTGAACATCAGGAGCTCAGGCGCTTTCAATTTGACGAGCGGGCCGATGATCTCGTGCACGTCGCCGCCGGAGCAGAAGTTGTCCCCCGCGCCGACGACAACGACCGCGTGAACATCCGTCGCGTACTTCAGTTGGCCGAAGAGATCGCGCAGTTCTGCGTAAGACTCGAACGTGAGCGGGTTCTTGCGCTCGGGCCGGTTGAGCGTGATCGTCGCGACCGACGCGCTCACTTCCCACTTGAAGTGGCTCGCCTTGTAGCCCGCGAGCTGCTTGCGGTTGCCTTCAGTTAAAGCGTTCATTCGCTGTCTCCGCGGCTTGCGCCGCCATTTGCTTTTCGCGCTCGATGTTTCGCTCGAGCTGGTTCTTGCCGGAAAGATATTGCACCGGCCAATGCAGGTCGTGATAGCCGATCTTCGCGGCTTCGAGCAATGTCCACTGCGGGTTCGCAAGATGCGGACGCGCGATGGCGCACAGGTCCGCACGGCCCGCGGCGATGATGCTGTTGACGTGATCGGCCTCGGAGATCGCACCGACCGCGATCGTCGCGATGCCTGCCTCATTGCGGATGCGGTCCGCAAAGGGCGTCTGGTACATCCGGCCGTACACCGGCTTTTGCTTCTTGCTCACCTGGCCCGACGAGCAATCGATCATGTCGGCGCCAGCGGCCTTGAACATCTTCGCGATCTGAACGGCATCGTCGGGCGTGATCCCGCCATCGACCCAATCGTGCGCGGAGATGCGCACCGACATCGGCAGGTGCTGCGGCCACACAGCGCGCATCGCGCCGAACACCTCGAGCGGATAGCGCAGCCGATTTTCGAGCGAGCCGCCGTAGTCGTCGGTGCGCAGG
>DATJJL010000438.1:0-18466 GCA_035492155.1 Ramlibacter sp.
AAGCTGGTCGGCGAGCCCCGGCTTGGACGGATCCGTCGCCTTCTTCGCGTAGCGACGCACCGCTTCTTCGCGCATCGCCGGGTCGAGCAGCGCCGCACGCAGGCGCACGAAGCCGTCGAGACCGCCCTGGTCGTCGACGGGGACGCGCAGGTAGCGGAAAGGCTCGGCCGGCGTGTCGCGCACGCCCATGAGGAACACCGGCACGCCGTCTCCCATGTCCACGGGCAGCATGTAGTTGTTGTACTCGCGTGCCTGGCCTGACGCGTCGCGCAATTTGTAGCTGATGCTCGGGCCGACGTTGCGAAGCTGCTTTTTCGTATTCGGGTTGGCGAGGTTTTCGACGTTGATGACGCGCAGGCCCGTGTACTCGAGCGTCATCTTCTCGGCGCCCGAATCCTTGCCTTTCGCCAGCGGCGTTGTCCCTCCTATCGTGCCCTCGACCTCGAACGGCTGCCCGCCGTTGATCGGCACGCCCTTGAGTTTCACGCTGGAACCACCGTCGTCAAAGCTCGACTGGTAGATCTCCACGCCCTTGTAGCTCGCAGGCTTGTTGACTTCAACGCGTGCAGGCACGGCCGCGCCCGTTTGCAAGTCGTGGATCACGATGTCGCTGGCGAACAGCTTGGGCATGCCCGTCGAGTAGTAGTCGACGATGAACTTCTTCAGCTCGATGGAAAACGGCAGCTCCTGCACGAGGATGCCGTCCGACTGATTGAGCACCGCAGTGCTCGACGCCGTGCCCTCGGCCACGAGCAGGTTGCCGCGGAACGTCGGGTTGCCAGGGGGCAGCCGGTGTTCGGGTTTGACGTCGGCGATCATGCCGCCGCCGGTGTAAGGTGTCTTGCCTCCCAGCCACATCTGCGCGCGCACGATCATGTCGCCGTCGAGCAGGCCGCCCAGGCACACCAGCACGATGGCACTGTGCGCGGCGAGGTAGCCGATCTTGTTCGCGCTGCCGCGTTTGGCCGCGACCATCCAGCCGGTATCGCGCTGCTGCAGCTTCACCTTCCAGCCGCCCTTCGCGAGCGCTTGCCCGATGCGAATCGCTGCAGCTTCGGGTGGTTCGGGCACGGTTGCCTCCGCACGGTGGTGGAAGGCCTTGAGCGACTGCTCCCGGATGTTCTCCTTGTACGCCTTGAGGTCATGGAGGATCTTCGGCGTGTTCCTCGCGATGCACAGCGAAGTGCTCAGCACCAGGAACGCAAGGATTACAAGAAACCATCCGGCGCTGTAAACCGCATTCAACTTCAGGGCAAAAAACAGCTGCGTCCAGAACGGGCCGAACTTGTCGACATAGTTCACCAGCGGCTCGCCCTGCTGCAGGATCGTGCCGATCACCGACGCGATGCAGATCACCGTCAGCAGCGAAATCGAAAACCGCATCGACGAGACGAGCTCGATCGCGGCCTTCAGACGCGGCGAGCCTGTGCGCAGTTCAAGTCCTTCGGTGGCGGCGTTCATTCGGCTTTCGGCAAACAAAAAAGGCGGGCCCTCGAGGTGCCCGCCTTTCTTAGGCTTGTTCTCCGGCGGTTAGTTCAGTTTCGAATCTTTATCGAAGTCCGGCGATGTAATCCGCCACAGCCTTGATTTCCTTGTCGCTGAGCTTCGAGGCGATATCGGCCATCGGCACGCTGTTCTTGCGCGTGCCGTTCTGGAAATTCATCAGCTGGGTGGCCGTGTAGTCGGCGTGCTGGCCGGAAAGGCGCGGGTACTGGGCCGGAATGCCGGCGCCATTGGGGCTGTGGCAGCCGGCGCACGCGGGCACCGACTTTGACTGGATTCCGCCCCGGTAGATCTTCTCGCCGAGCTGGACCAGTTCCTTGTCCTTCGCGAAGCCGGGCTTGGCCTTCTGCGAGCCGGCCCAGTAGGCGATGTTGCGGATGTCGGCGTCGGTGAGCGTCGCGGCCATGCCCTGCATGATCGCGCTGGTGCGCTTGCCGCTTTTGAAGTCGGCGAGCTGCTTCATGATGTATTCGGGATGCTGCTGCGCAAGCTTCGGGTTCGCGGGGATGCCCGAGTTGCCGTCGGCACCGTGGCAGGCCGCGCAGGTGGCGCCGAACTTGGTGCCGCCGGCGTTCAGGTCGGGCTTGGCGGCGGCGGGCGCGGCGGCTGCCGGTTCCGGGGCCGATTCCGCGGCAAGCGCGAAAGTGGAAGATGCAGCCAGGGCGGCAGCGATCACGAGCGAGGCAAGCTTCATGGTCAGTTGATCTTTTTGTCGGCGCAAAACCCTCGGATTCTACAATGCGGTCATGATGCCCCCACGCTTCTTCACTTCGTGCAATCCGCTGCCCCCAGAGGGGACGGCAGCCGCCTTCGGGCGGCCGTGCGGCGGTTGAATGTCCTTCCCCCCTCGCCCTGACACCGCGGCGCAGGCGCTCGCGTGGTTGCACACGGCGCGCTTCCTCACCACTGCGCCTCGCCTCGAATTCCTGCCGCCGCTCGACGTGCCCGAGGTCGCATTCGTCGGCCGGTCGAACGCCGGCAAGTCGACCTGCATCAATACGCTCACGCAGCAAAAACGCCTGGCGTTCGCCTCGAAGACACCCGGCCGCACGCAAAGCATCAACCTGTTCACGCTGGGCAAACAGGGCATCACCGATACGGTATTCGCGGACCTGCCCGGCTACGGCTACGCGGCCGTCCCCAAGCAGGACAAGATCCGCTGGCAACAGGTGATGGCGAACTATCTCGTGACGCGAGAGAACTTGCGCGGCATCGTTCTTCTCATCGATCCGCGACTGGGTCTCACCGAGCTCGACGAGGTGCTGCTCGAAGTCGTTCGGCCTCGTGTCGAGCAGGGCCTGAAGTTCCTGTTGATGCTCACCAAGGCCGACAAGCTGTCTCGCGCGGAACAAGCGAAAGCATTGTCGATTGCGCGACTGCAGGCCGCAGGCGGCGAGGTGAAACTGTTCTCCGCCCTCAAGCGGCAAGGCGTCGAAGACACGGCGCAGCTGCTGTGGGACTGGACCCATCCGCAGACGCCATGATCGAAACCTACATGCAGTCGCTGCCGCACGGCATCACCCTCAGCTGCCGCGCGGCCGGCGAGCGCGGCAAGCCCGTGCTCGTGTTCCTGCACGGCTTTCCGGAAGCGGCGTTTGTCTGGGACGAGTTGCTGGAACATTTCGCCGCACGAGGCTTTCGCTGCATCGCGCCGAACCTGCGCGGCTACGAGAAATCGTCGCAGCCCAGCGACGTGCAGCAGTACCGCCCGAAGTACATCATGCAGGACATCGCGGCGCTGATCGAAGCCGAAGGCGCGCCGATCGAGTGCCTGGTCGCGCATGACTGGGGCGGCGCGGTCGCGTGGAACCTCGCCAATCAAAAGCCCGAGCTCATCAAGCGGCTGGCGATCATCAATTCGCCGCACCCGGGCACGTTCCTCCGTGAGCTCAAGACGACTCCGCAGCAGCAGGCCGCCAGCGCCTACATGAACTTCCTCATCCGCGCCGATGCGGAAAAACTGCTGCTCGAGGATGATTGCCGACGCCTTCTCGAATTTTTCATGCGCCTCGGCGGCGAAAAGTGGATGACGCCCACGCTCAAGCAGCAGTACCGCGATGTGTGGCAAACCAGTTTGACCGGCGGCTTGAACTACTACCGCGCCTCGCCGCTACGGCCTGCGCGCGAGGGCGATCCTGCCGTTGCGAACATCGAGTTGCCGCGCGAGATGCTCACGATCGACGTGCCGACGCTCGTGCTCTGGGCGATGGAAGACACTGCCTTGCTGCCTTCGCTGGTCGAAGGGCTCGAGGAATACATCCCCAAGCTCACGCTGGAACGCGTGCCAGGTG
Organism: Ramlibacter sp.; assembly: GCA_035492155.1. Taxonomy (GTDB): domain Bacteria; phylum Pseudomonadota; class Gammaproteobacteria; order Burkholderiales; family Burkholderiaceae_C; genus Ramlibacter. The sequence continues at coordinate 3,795 of DATJJL010000438.1, forward strand.
CGACGCACTGGATCATCCACGAGCGTCCGCAGTTCGTTGCAGACCGGCTGAGCGCGTTCCTCGGCCACTGAGTTTCGCGCGGCAGCCGCGGAACCGGCTTTGCCGGGCCGCTGGGTGCGCCCCCTTGAGGGGGAGGTGCCGAAGGCACTTCGGGGGTGGGCTAATACACGCCGGGCTCGCCGGGCGGTCGGCTCTTGAAGCGCTTGTGAACCCAGTAGTACTGCTCGGGCATTTCGTCGATGTAGCCTTCGAGGCGTTTGTTCATGAGCGCGGTGTCGGCGACGAGATCGTTCGTCGGAAATTCCGTCCATGAAGGCAGCACGCGCACCTCGTAGCCTTGCGGCGTGAGCTTCGTGATGAGCGGCACGACCTTTGCGCGGCACAGCCTCGAAAAGCGCGAGAGCGACGGAATCGTCGCGGCCTGCACGCCGTAAAACGGCACGAAGACCGAATCTTCCACGCCGAAATTCATGTCGGGCAGAAGGTACATCAGCGCACCGCCACGCACGGCAGCAATCATCTCGCGTACGCCTTCGGAGCGATGCAAGCCGCGCGAATCCTTCGCGAAGCGATGGCGGCCCTCGAAGATCCACTGGTCGACCACGGGGTTCGATTGGCGCGTGTACACACCCATCACGCGTCGCGGTGTGAGCAAGGTGAGCGCGGTGACGCCCGTATCCAGGCCGAGAAAGTGCGGCACGAAAAGAATCGTGGGCGTCTCGCCGTCGAGCTCCTGAATCGCACCCGTGAGCGACAGGCGCTTTCGCACGACCTCCGGCGGCGCGTGCCAGAGCCAGCTGCGATCGAGCCATGCCTGCGCGAAGGCGATGAAATGCCGGCGCACGACGCGAGTCCGTTCGGCGCGGCTCCATTGCGGAAAGCACAACTCGAGGTTGCGCATCGCCACGCGTCGCCGTGGCACGACCACGACCCACAGGAAGAGCCCGAGCGCCGAGCCCATCGCGCGCACACCGCCAAGCGGCAGGTGCGAGATGGCGCGCATGAACCAGATGCCCAGGTGGCTGATCACAGTGCCAGCTCCTTGCGCGGTTCTTTGTAGCGCGCATAGCCCCACATGTATTGCGCGGGGCATTCGCGGATGAGCGCTTCCATGCGGTGATTCACTTGCGCGGCCGCCTGTGCCGGATCGCGCGCGAGAGGCTCGCCCAACGCGCGCACGTGGACGCGATAGCCGCGACCGAAACGAAGCCTTTCGCCCCAGACGAACAGCACCAGCGCGTTCGCCTGCTGCGCGAGCCGCGCCGGCAGCGTCATGGTGTAAGCGGCCTTGCCGAAAAAAGGCGCCCACACGCCTAGCCCCTGCGGCGGCACCTGGTCGGGCAGCAGGCCCACGGCTTCGCCGGACTTCAGCGCCTTGAGCAGCTGTCTCACGCCTGCCAGCGTGGTGGGCGCTGCCGCCAGATTGCTGCGCTCGCGTGCCGTGTCGACCAGCTCGCGCAACCAGCGCTTGCGCGCGGGCCGGTACAGCACCGTGATCCGCCCGTAGCGCCGCGCGTAGCCTTGCGCCGTCACTTCGAAGCAGCCGAGGTGCGGGGTGAGAAAGAGAATTCCGCGTCCGCTGGCGCGCGCGGCATCGATGAGTTCGGCCCCCTCCCATTCGACGTGCGCACGGGCACCGAACCAAAGGCGAGGTGTCTCCATCGCGAGTTTGCCGCTTTCGGCGATGGCGGCGCGGATGCGGTCGAAGGCGAACCCGGCCTGCCGCGCGTTCTCGAGGAAACGGCGCCTGTAGGTGCCCGACAACAGGAACGACAACCAGCCGATGGCTACGCCCATGCCATGCAGCACGACAAGTGGCATCAGCGCGAGCGCGCGGAACAGGGTCTTCACGGGCGGTTTAGAATGTCCCCGTCGCCGAGTTAAAGAACTACTTGCAGGGCGACTCAAAAAAATTCTGCTAAAGCGTTCGCCTCAGCTCCGGCACAAGGCAACGCGCCTTAGGAAAAAGTTACTGGAGTTTATCGAATGGCGAACGACTTCCTCTTCACCTCCGAATCGGTCTCCGAAGGCCACCCCGACAAGGTCGCGGACCAGATCTCGGATGCAATTCTCGATGCGATCTTCACGCAGGACCCGCGCAGCCGGGTCGCGGCGGAGACCCTCACCAACACGGGCCTTGTCGTCCTGGCCGGCGAGATCACCACGCAGGCGAACGTCGACTACATCCAGGTCGCGCGCGACACCATCAAGCGCATCGGCTACGACAACACCGAATACGGCATCGACTACAAGGGCTGCGCGGTGCTCGTCGCGTACGACAAGCAGTCGAACGACATCGCGCAGGGCGTGAACCACGCGAGCGACGATTACCTGAACACCGGCGCCGGCGACCAGGGCCTGATGTTCGGCTATGCGTGCGACGAGACCCCCGAGCTCATGCCCGCGCCCATCCACTACGCGCACCGGCTGGTGGAGCGCCAGGCGCAATTGCGCAAGGACGGCCGCCTGCCCTTCCTGCGTCCCGATGCGAAAAGCCAGGTGACGATGCGCTATGTCGACGGCAAGCCGCACAGCGTCGACACCGTGGTGCTTTCCTCGCAGCACGCGCCCGAAATGAGCGACGGCAAGCAGATGAAGCCCGCGTTCGTCGAGGCCGTGATCGAGGAGATCATCAAGCCGGTGCTGCCGAAGGAGTGGCTGAAGGACACGAAGTACCTGATCAACCCGACGGGCCGCTTCGTCGTCGGCGGGCCGCAAGGCGACTGCGGTCTCACGGGTCGCAAGATCATCGTCGACACCTATGGTGGCGCGTGCCCGCACGGCGGCGGCGCTTTCTCGGGCAAGGACCCGTCCAAGGTCGATCGCTCGGCTGCGTATGCTGCGCGTTATGTGGCGAAGAACATCGTGGCCGCGGGTCTCGCGCGTCAGTGCCAGATCCAGGTCGCGTACGCGATCGGCGTTGCGCGCCCGATGAACGTCACGGTCTACACCGAAGGCACGGGCGTGATCCCCGACGACAAGATCGCGTCGCTCGTGCACGACCACTTCGACCTGCGCCCGAAGGGCATCATCCAGATGCTCGACCTGCTGCGCCCCATCTACGAGAAAACCGCTGCCTACGGCCACTTCGGCCGCGAAGAGCCGGAGTTCACGTGGGAGCGCACAGATAAAGCCGCAGCGCTGCGCGCAGCGGCGGGTCTCAAGTAACCGGGCCGGGCACAGCTACTCGACGAGCGCCTGCTGGCGCTCCGTCTCCCCCTTTTTCAGCGCGATGTACTGCGAGCGGTCCATCTCGTGCAGCTGGCGCGCGTAGCGCTCGCTCGAATCGAACCACGCCTCGATGCTCTTGTTCAGGCGCGCGTCCGGCGGCGCGGAAAGCGAGGCGAGGTGCGCATCGACCGCGAGGTAGTAGCGCATGACATTGCGCTCGATCGCGCCGCGCACCCCGCCGATGTAGACCGGCGCGCCGTTTGCGTCGCGGCCCACGATGCTGAAGCCGACCTTCGACGCCCCCGCGGTCGCGAGATACGCCCGCATCGCGAAGCGCCCCATTCCGCCGTAGCCGTACGAATAGCTCAGGTGCATGAACGTGTGCGTCGCGTCCAGCGGAATCGCCTCCAGCATGATGCGGTAGTCGCGCGTTCCCACCGGCCCGTCCTTCGAGCTGAGATGGCTCTCGAAGAATTCCGGCGTCGCCACGCCCGGCTTCAGATCGAGGTTGAGCCGGTAAGCCTCGTCCACCGGCTGGTCCGCCTTGCGTCCGATCCGCATCGAAAGGCGCGTGCCGTTGCCGGACTTCACGGGGTGGCAGTACTTCGTGTTGAACGGCAGGATCAGGATCGCGCACCAGTCGTTCGGGTTCTGCAATGCGCGCTGCATATCTGCGTACGGATGATCGAGCACGGCGTAGATGTCGCCCCTGAGCGTGTCGCCGGCTTCGGCCGAATCGATGAAGATGGGCCGGTGGTACGGGTTGTTGTGAAGCTGCTCGCGCAGCTGCGAATACTTCGCGCGCAGTTCACCCGCATCGGCCATCGCGTTGAATGCCGCCGCGCCGAGTGCGAGCGCAATACAGAAACGAGCGACCAAGAATCTCATGCGTGGTTCCTGTGTGCGTGCAGCTCGGCCGCGTGCGAACGGGCAAGACGCGCATCGTCCTCCTCGAGCACCTGCTTCACGTCGAACTGGATGCCGCCCATGAACAGCGAGTGCGGCTGCACCGAGTACAGATAACGCCCGCGGGGCCCGAGTTCCAGGCACATGATGAGTTTCGGCTCCGCAATGGTTTCCCAGGCCTTGATCAACCTGGCACGCACAAGGTTGTCGGCGCATTGCAGGTAGCGCAGCTTGTGGTGGTTGTGCGCGAAGTTCACGGCGTCGAGATAGGCGGCCGCCGCCTTGTTGCGCGTGTGGAAGTTCGGCGTGAGGTCGATCGTCAGCTGCAGCAGGCTGTCATCGACCTCGAGCATGAAGTTACGGCCCATCAGGCCGTCGGTGCCTTCGCCGTACTTGTAGGCGAGGTGAAGGTGCGACGGCGTCTTGCGCAGCGAATGCTTCATGACAGGCCTTTCACTTGCAACATCGTGAACAGCAAGATTGCGCTGCGAACGGCTGCCGGACTGTAGGACGTCGCAGGCATCCGGTGTGGGTCGCGCTTTTCCTACAGGCGGTGCCCTTCTTGACTGACTGCCGTGCAGACGCGCGCGTCGAAGATGGGATCGCCAGCATTCAAGGAGAGACACGATGGCAGCAAAAGAGAAGGACCTGAACCGCGATCCCATCACCGACCAGCCCGGATCGCATCCGGTCGGCACCGGCGTCGGTGCAGTGGGCGGGGCAGTCGCCGGTGCAGCGGCCGGCGCAGCCGGTGGACCCGCGGGCATGGCAGTGGGCGGTGTGGTGGGCGCGATCGTCGGCGGGCTCGCGGGCCACGCGGCAGCCGAAGCGATCGACCCGACGGCCGAAGAGAAGCACTGGCGCGACAACTACCAGCGCGAACCGTATTACGAGCAAGGCCGCAGCTTCGAGGACTACGCGCCCGCCTACCGGATGGGCGTAACGGGTCGCACCCGCTACGACACCTGGGAGACGGCGGAGCCGCAGCTGCGCGACCAATGGCAGCGTGAGCGCGGCACCTCCGAGCTGAGCTGGGACAAGGCGCAGCCCGCCAGCCGTGCGGCATGGGACCGCGTGGACGACTCGCTGCGCGACACGACGAGTACCCAGATGCAGTCGGCGGGTGACAACAGCGGCGATCGCGACGACGTCATCGACACGCTGCAGGACCTGGCCGAGTGCTCCCTCGACGGTGAATACGGCTTCCAGGCCTGCGCCGAACAAGCATCGAGCGCGGAACTCAAGTCGATCTTCACGCAACGTGCAGACGACTGCCGACGCGCCGTGCAGGAACTCAATGACCAGATCCGCAGCCTTGGCGGCTCGATCGAAGAACACGGCAGCGCTGCCGGAGCCCTGCACCGCGGCTGGGTCGCGGCGAAATCGACACTCAGCAGCTACGACGACAAGGCGGTGCTGGAAGAGGCCGAACGCGGCGAGGACAACGCGAAGGCGCGATACATGAAGGCGTTGAAAAAGCCGCTGCCGGCCCACGTGAAGATGATGGTCGAGCGGCAGATGCAGGGCGTGCAGCGCAATCACGACCAGGTGAAGTCGCTGCGGGATCGCTACCGCGCGGCCTGAAAGCGGCGATGGCCAAGGAGCGCTCGTCGCACGCGCCGACTTCATCGCTCAGGACTTACCGCGAGAAGCGCAACTTCGAGGCCACGCCCGAGCCTGCGGGCGGCGGCGTGGCCAACGAGGACGAGCGCGCCTTCGTCATCCAGAAACACTGGGCAACACGCCTGCACTATGACTTCCGGCTCGAGCTGGAAGGAACGATGAAAAGCTGGGCCGTCCCCAAGGGCCCCAGCTTCGACACGGCCGACCGGCGCATGGCGATGCCCACCGAGGATCACCCGATCTCGTACAACGAATTCGAAGGGACGATCCCCGAGGGGAATTACGGCGCGGGCAAGGTCATCATCTGGGACAAGGGCGTGTGGATCCCGACCACCGATCCGCACAAAGGTTTTCGCGATGGCCGCCTGAAGTTCGAACTGCGCGGCCACAAGTTGCACGGGCACTGGACACTCGTGCGAATGAACGGGCGCGGCGAAGGCAAGCGTCCCGATCCGTGGCTGCTGATCAAGGAGCGCGACGAATGGGTTCGGCCCGCGGCGAAGTTCAGCGTCGTCGATGAGATGCCCGATAGCGTGAGCCATCTGGCCGACCGGCCACCGGCCGCCGCGAAATCACCGACTGCAGCGAAATCAGCGAGCGGCCCTCCCGCTGGCGCACGTAAAGCCGCGATGCCGGCGCAGCTCAGGCCCGAACTCGCGTCGTTGGTCGACGAAGTGCCCGGCGACGCAGCCAACTGGATCTTCGAAATCAAGTTCGACGGCTATCGCATGCTTGCGCGTGTCCAAGGCGGCCGCATCAAGCTCATCACCCGCAACGGCAATGACTGGACTGCGAAGCTCGAGCATCTTCGCCAAGCTCTGGAATCCATGGACCTCCCCGACGGCTGGTACGACGGCGAGATCATCATGCCGGGCGAGAGCGGCCCGTCGGACTTCCAGGCATTGCAAGGGGCTTTCGACAGTTCCCGCACGGCGGGCATCCTCTATTTCCTCTTCGACCTGCCTTGGTGCGCGGGCTACGACTTGAGCGACGTGCCGGTCGTCGAGCGCCGCGCCGTGCTCAAGCGCATCGTCGATCGCAAGCGGCACGACAACGTTCGGTTTTCCGAGGAGTTCGATGCACCGCCGCAGCAAGTGCTGGAATCGGCGTGCAAACTGGGCCTCGAAGGCGTGATCGGCAAGCGCCGCGATTCGGCCTATGCGAACAGGCGTTCGCCCGACTGGATCAAGCTCAAGTGCCATCAGCGGCAGGAATTCGTGATCGGCGGCTGGACCGATCCGCAAGGCTCACGCGCAGGGCTTGGCTCGCTGCTTCTCGGTGTGTACGACGAGCATCGGCACCTGCAGTACGCCGGCAACGTGGGCACAGGTTTCAACGACAAGACGCTGCGCGAACTGCGGCAGCGACTTGATCCGCTTGCCGCCACGAAGAGCCCGTTCGCGCCGAATTCCAACATCCCGAAGAAGCCGCACTGGGTCGCGCCCGAACTCGTGTGCGAAGTCGCCTTTGGTGAATGGACTCGGGACGGCCGCGTTCGCCATTCGGTGTTCCACGGCCTGCGCGAGGACAAGCAGGCGAAGAGCGTCGTGCGCGAGCAGCCGCGGCATGATGCGCCCATGGACAAACCCGCCAAGGCTGTGCATCGAGCGAAGGCACCCGATACGCGGCTTCCGCCCAACCTGCGCGTGACGCATCCCGAGCGTGTGGTCGACCCCGAAAGCGGATTGACGAAGATCGACCTCGTGCGCTACTACGCGCTCGTGGCTGCGCTGATGTGGCCGCACTTGAAAGACCGGCCGATCGCGTTGGTGCGAGCGCCGGACGGCATAGGCGGCGAGCTCTTCTTCCAGAAGCACATGGACCGCTACAAGATGAAGGGCATCGAGACGCTCGACCCGGCCATCTGGCCGGGCCTGCCCGCGATGGTCTATGTCGCGAAGCCGGAAGGCCTGCTGTCGGCGGCACAGATGAACGTGATCGAGATCCACACGTGGAACGGCGTGCGCACGAACATCGACAAGCCCGATCGCGTCACCTTCGACCTGGATCCCGGCGAAGGCGTGAAGTGGCGCGACATCCAGGAGGCCGCGCAACTCGTGCACGCGTTCCTCGGCGAGCTCGGCCTGCCCGCATTCCTGAAGACCAGCGGCGGCAAGGGCCTGCACATCGTCGTGCCGCTCAAGAAGCAGTTCGACTGGGACACGGTGAAGGATTTCTCGCGTGCCATCGTCGAGCACCTCGCGCGCACGATTCCCGATCGCTTCGTCGCGAAAAGTGGCGGCGGCAATCGCGTCGGCAAGATCTTCATCGACTACCTGCGCAACGGCTACGGCGCGACAACGGTCTGCGCATGGTCCGCGCGAGCGCGGCCGGGGCTGGGCATTTCAGTGCCAGTGGGCTGGGACGAACTCGAGTCGCTCAAGGGCGGCGCGCACTGGACGGTGGCGACCGTGCACCACAGGCTCGATGCGGGCAATGAACCCTGGGTCGATTACGACAAGCAGCGCACGTCGCTGGGCAAGGCCATGACGGCGCTCGGGTTCAAGCCGCGACCCAAGGCAAAGTAAGGCGCAGCGTCGCATCTTCGCGCTGCAGTTGCACGCCGTCGGCTCGTGCGAGGGCTTCGACATCGGCCCACGTGAGCGGCCGATAAGCGGGCGCTGTTGCGAAGCCGGGCTCGCCCTTTCCGTCACGCGCAGCGAGGACAACTTCAAGACCACCCGAAGCGGCCTTCGCGGCGACGGTGATTTCAGCAGGAGGCTCGCGCGCGTCGCTCAGGTAAACCAGTGCCCCGGTGACGACATTGCGGAACGCCCCGCGTTGCACGTTGCCCTGCACATCGCCCACTTCATTGCGCAACGTGAAGCCGCGGAACGTGAAGCTCGTGCCGACGAGCGCCAGGCATTCGCGCACACCTTCCGATGCAGTGAGGGTCGCGCTTTCATCGGGCGCAAGCCAGGTGACCACGTCCAGGCAAGAGGCCAGCGCGGCCTTCGCGTAGCTGTTGATCTTCTGGGCGTTGTCGTGCACGTCGGCGAGATTCGGCTCAGGCGCGCGCAGCCGCCGATCCATGATCTCGTAGACCATGCCGATCGGCTGCAGGTTGACGACCAGGTGATGACGCATCGAGGGGGCGAGGCGGCGCAGAAGTGCGTACCGCGCCGCTTCGACCGCGGCATCCTGTGCTGGCGAGGAAACTGAAGTCATCGCGGTCAAGCGTAACACCCGAAGAGGTGTTGTCAACTCGCGGCGCGACAGTTCAATGCGTCAGCGGGTCGACTCGTCCCTGTGCTGCTTTTGCCAATTCGAATAGGCATCGTCCATCCGATTCTGGCGCGAGTCGTCCCTGTCGCGCGACGATCCCGAAGCACCCATCGCACGCGTGTCGTCCCTGCGGTCGCGATGTGCGACCTCGCGCGACTTGTCGCCGGCGCGGTGAAACGCGTGACGCGTTTTTTCGCCCAGCTTGTGGAACGCGTTGCGAACCTTCTGCCCGGCGCTCTCGTGATCGGCCGAGCGCTCGGTGGCGGTATCGCGCTTGTGCGTGGTGGTCGTGTCGTATTGCTGCGCATACGTTGCGCCTGCGCCCAGCAGCGCTGCGGCCGCGATCAATGCTGTGATCTTCATGCTTGACTCCGTTCGTCGAGGTGACACTCAATGAAACGGCTTCGCGCGGCCGCGCGTTGTCGGAGAACTCCGGCACGACAAGTCGGAAGGACTTCGTTTGACTACTCGACAGTGACGCTCTTGGCGAGGTTTCTCGGCTTGTCGACGTCGGTGCCTCGTGCGCAGGCTGTGTGGTAGGCCAGCAGCTGCAGCGGCACGACGTGCAGCATCGGGCTGAGCGGGCCGTAGTGTTCAGGCATGCGGATGACGTGGATGCCCTCTTCGCTTTCGATGCGCGAATCGGCATCGGCCAGCACATAGAGCAGTCCTCCGCGCGCACGCACTTCCTGCATGTTGCTCTTGAGCTTTTCGAGCAACGCGTCGTTGGGCGCGACCGTGACCACGGGCATCTCGCTGGTGACGAGCGCGAGCGGCCCGTGCTTGAGCTCGCCGGCTGCGTAGGCCTCGGCGTGGATGTAGGTGATCTCCTTGAGCTTGAGCGCACCTTCCAGCGCGATCGGGTAATGCAGGCCGCGGCCAAGGAAAAGCGCGTTCTCCTTGTCCGCGAAGTGCTCGGACCACGAGATGATCTGCGGCTCCAGCGCCAGCACGGCCGCAAGCGCCGAGGGCAAGTGGCGCATCGCCTTCAGGTGTTCTGCCTCTTGCGCTTCGCTCAAACGTCCCTTCACTTGCGCGAGCGCCAGCGTGAGCAGGAAGAGCCCGGCGAGCTGGGTGGTGAAAGCCTTCGTCGACGCGACGCCGATCTCCACGCCCGCACGTGTGATGTATGCGAGCTTGCATTCGCGCACCATCGCCGACGTCGAGACGTTGCACACCGTGAGCGTCTTGTTCATCCCAAGGCCCTGCGCATGGCGCAGTGCAGCCAACGTGTCCGCCGTCTCGCCCGACTGACTCACCGTGACCACCAATGTTCCCGGATGCGGCACCGATTCGCGATAACGGTATTCGCTCGCGATCTCGACCTGCGTCGGAATCTTCGCGATCGATTCGAGCCAGTACTTCGCCGTGCAGCCTGCGTAGTAGCTGGTGCCGCACGCGAGGATGAGGATCTGGTCGACCTCCTTGAACACGCGATAGGCGGCGTCGCCGAAGAGCTCCGGCGTGATGCCCTGCACGCCTTCGAGAGTGTCGGCCACGGCGCGGGGCTGCTCGAAAATTTCCTTTTGCATGTAGTGGCGATACGGGCCGAGCTCCGCGGCGCCGCTGTGTGCAACCACGGTCTTGACGGGACGAGTGACCGCCTTGTGCTGCGCGTCGACGATCCAGTATTTGCCGAGCTGAACGTCGACCACGTCGCCTTCTTCGAGATAGACGATCTGGTCGGTGACGCCCGCGAGTGCCATCGCATCGCTGGCGAGGAAGTTCTCGCTGTGGTCTTGCCCAACGCCGAGCACGAGCGGCGATCCGGCGCGCGCGCCCACCACACGGTGGGGCTCGTCCTTGCAGAACACCGCGATCGCGTACGCGCCATGCAGCTTGGTCACTGCGCTTTTCACAGCGTCGAAAAGGTCGCCCTCGTACAGGCTGTCGATGAGGTGGCCGATGACTTCGGTGTCGGTCTGGCTGTCGAACACGTAGCCACGCGCTTGCAGTTGCTTGCGCAGCTCGGTGTAGTTTTCGATGATGCCGTTGTGCACGATCGCAACGCGGCCCGGCCGCTTGCTCGCACCTGCGCCCGGCCCGTGGCTGAAGTGCGGATGCGCGTTGTGCACGACCGGCGCACCGTGCGTCGCCCAACGTGTGTGAGCGATGCCCGTCATGCCTTCGAGGTGCCCTTCCTCGATCTCGGCGTGCAACTTGGCGACGCGGTCGGTGCTGCGGGCGCGCTTGAGACCGTCCGCATAGACGGCGACGCCGCACGAGTCATAGCCGCGGTACTCCAGGCGCTGCAAGCCCTGGACAAGGATGGGAACGATGTTGCGCGTGGAGACGGCGCCGACGATGCCACACATGGGGTACTCCGATTGCTGGTCGCGGCACTGTAGGTCGGCCGATGTGAAATGTGCTTATCTAATTCTCAATATTTCGGAATAAACTTGCATGATTGTGGCAATGTGAAATTACCTTTCAAATAACCGCCAATCATGGAAAATTTGGACGCCGTTGATCTGGCTCTTTTGGACCAACTCCAGCAAGACTCATCGCTGACGAACCAGGAGCTGGCCGCCCGCGTGCACATCTCACCGCCCACATGCCTCAGGCGCGTGAAGCGCCTGCGCGATACGGGCGTGATCGCGCGACAGGTCGCCATCCTCGATCCGGAGAAGCTCGCCGGCGCCATCGGCCATGGCCTGCAAGCCGTCGTCGAGATCACGCTCGAGCGGCAAGGCCACGATGAACAGGAAGCTTTCGAATCGCGTTTGATCGCGGACGCTGCCGTGCAGCAGTGCTATCGCGTGTCGCCGGGGCCCGACTTCGTGCTCATCGTCCACGCGCGCGACATGCCCGACTACCTGAAGCTCGCGCAGCGCCTGTTCACGAGCGACGCGAACGTGCGCAACGTCAAAGCCTTCTTTTCCGTGAAGCGCGCGAAGTTCGAGCCGCGCATCGCGCTGTCGAAACCGGCCTGACTTATTTCGGGACCTTCTTCGGCCGCTGCCAGTTCGCGATCGTCGCCTGCTTGCCGCGCGCAACGGACAACGCGCCCGCCGGCGTGTCCTTCGTGATCACCGAGCCCGCACCCACGGTGCCGCCCTCGCCGATCTTGACTGGTGCGACCAGCACGCAATTGCTGCCGACATGCACGTCGGCCTCGATGACCGTGCGGTGCTTGTTTGCGCCGTCGTAATTGGCGGTGATTGATCCGGCGCCGTAGTTCACGCGCTCACCCACTGACGAATCACCCAGGTACGCGAGGTGATTCGCCTTGGCACCCTTCGCCAGTGTCGAGTTCTTGACCTCGACGAAGTTGCCGATGTGCACGTCCGCACCCAGCTGCGCGCCCGGGCGCAGCCGCGCGAATGGCCCCACCAGCGCGCCGGAGCCAACCGTCACGCCCGCGTTCTCGCCGTCGATATGCGTGAACGGATGGATCACTGCACCGCTTTCGATCGTCGCGTTGGCCACGACGCAGTTCGCGCCGATGCGCACACCATCGCCGAGCTTCACGTGGCCTTCGAAGATGCAGTTGACGTCGATCTCGACGTCCTGCCCGCATTCGAGCGTGCCTCGAATATCGAATCGTGCTGGGTCGGCGATACGCACGCCCGCTTCCATCAGGCGATCGGCTTGGTGCCGCTGGTGCGCGCGCTCTAGCGCCGCGAGTTGCATGGGACTGTTCACGCCATCCACCTCCATCTGACGTGCCGCCTTCACGGCAACGACCTCGATTCCGTCCTGCACGGCGAGCGCGACCACGTCGGTCAGGTAGTACTCGCCTTGCGCGTTGTCGTTCTTCAGGCGCGACAGCCATTGCTTCAATCGCTGCGTCGGCACAGCCATGAAGCCGGTGTAGACCTCGCGAATCTCGCGCTGTGCAGCGCTCGCATCCTTGTGTTCAACAATGCCCTGCACAGACTCACCCTCGCGCAGGATGCGGCCGTAACCCGTGGGGTCATCCATTTCGATCGACAGCAACGCGAGCTTGCGGCCGCCGCACGCTGTCACAAGCTGCCGCAGTGTCGATGCTTCGATGAGCGGCACGTCGCCGTTCAGGATGAGTGCGATGCCGCTGTCGGGAAGGCGGGGCGCAGCTTGCTGCACGGCATGGCCGGTGCCGAGTTGCGGCTCCTGCCGCACGAAGACGGGAGCCGGGCCTTTGCACAACCAGTGCGCGACAGCCGCTTCAACTTCCTGCGCACCGTTGCCGGTGATCACGACGATGGAGCGTGCATCGAGCGTGTCGACGGTCGACATCACATGTGCGAGAAGCGGTCGTCCCGCGAGTTTGTGCAGGACCTTGGGCAGCCGGCTTTTCATGCGCGTGCCTTTGCCGGCCGCCATGATCACCACATCGAGAGAACTCATGCGCGGATTATGTGCCCCCGCGCGGCGTGCTCAGTGCTCGCCCTTGCTGTGAGATTTGCCTTCTTCCTCGGCCTGCTTGAGCTCGCGCGCCTCCTCTTCGGACTTCGGCTTTGCGGCCTCGGCGTCCTTTTTCACGTCGTGCGTCTTCATGTACTCGGCCTGGCGCCGGTTGTAGTCGCGCGTGCCTTCGTAGCTGCCTTCACCCATCTGCTGCTTGGCTTCGGGCGATTGCTGCTCCTGCTGGAGCTCCTCGTCGGGCGAGGGCTGCTGCTGCAGGATGCGGGGGGTCTTGTCGGGTGGCATGGGGTGCTCCTCTCGGCTGGGTCGGCCAGCTTAAAAGCACGCGCCCGGTGAGATGTGTCGGCCGGCGAGCCACCGGCACGTCGGAAGCGGACTACGCTTGCAGCGAAGCCCACATCTCCTTGTCCCTGTCGGCGGTCCAGATGCGCGGGTTCTTGATGCCGCGCGCTTCGTCATAAGCACGGCTCACATCGAAGGGCAGGCAGTGCTCGTAGATGAACACATGGCCGAAGACCGGGTCCATCGCCTTGCGCGTGTGCGTCATCGACGCTTTCAGGTCCATGCCTTGCGCCGCCGCTTCCTTCGCGCAGCGGTACAGCGTCTCGACCCAACGCTTCGTGTAATCGAGCGCCTTGTTCACGGCGGCGTTGCCCTTCATCGCTTCGCCGCGTCCGGGAACGATCGCCTCGGCGCGCAACGAGCGCAGCGCTTCCAGTGTTGCCGGCCATTCCTCGAGCTGCGCATCCCCCGTGTACACGCCCGCCTCGTATTCGACGAGGTCGCCCGAGAACAGAACCTTCTCGTCCTCGACCCAGGCGATGGTGTCGCCGCGCGTGTGACCGGGGCCCGGATGCCAGATCTTTACCTGCACGCCGCCGAGATCGACAGTGAGCTTGCCGTCGACGACGAGCGTGGGCCACGTCAGACCAGGAACGGACTCCGCGTTGCGAAACAGGCGCGGAAAGCGCTCCATTTCCGACTGCATGTCCTGCTCGCCGCGTTCGACGATGAGCTCGTAGGTGCCCTGGCTCGCGATGACTTCGGTGGCGCCTTCGTCGGCATAAGCACTGGCGCCGAGCACGCGCACCGCGTGGTAATGAGTGAGCAGCACGTACTTGATCGGCTTGTCGCTCACGGTGCGGATGCGCGCGATCAGGTCCTTCGCCATCGCGGGCGTCGCGGTGGCGTCGCTGACCATGATGAACTTGTCGCCGACGATCACGCCCGAATTCGGGTCGCCCTCGGTGGTGTACGCCCAGCAATGCTTGCTGAGCTGCTCGAACGTGATCTTCTTGTCTGCCAGATCGGCCTGGCTCGCGAATGCCTTCGTCATGCTTTTGATTCTATCGACGCAGATGCTCGACCGCTCGCGCGGCGACCTCATCCGGGGAAAGGCA
>DATJJL010000439.1:0-7925 GCA_035492155.1 Ramlibacter sp.
CGATGCCTTCGCCTATGCCGCCGCCCGAGCCGGTGACGATGATGGATTTGCCTTGGACTCTCATGTTGTCTCCGATGATCTTTGTTATCCGTGCTTGATCGCGACGGTCTTGAGCGTCGTGAATCCGTACAGCGCCTCGAAGCCTTTCTCGCGCCCGTAGCCCGAGGACTTCACGCCGCCGAAGGGCAGCTCGACGCCGCCGCCCGCACCGTAGTTGTTGATGAACACCTGGCCGCTCTTCACGCGCTTGGCCATGCGAAGTTGACGGCCGCCATCGCGTGTCCACACGCCGGCGACGAGGCCGAACTTCGTCGCGTTCGCAAGCTGCACGGCTTCGTCTTCGTCCTTGAAGCTCATCGAGGCGAGCACGGGGCCGAAGACTTCTTCCTGCGCGAGACGATGCATCACCGGCACATCGCGAAGCAATGTTGGCGCTTGATAGAAACCGCTTTCCGGTGCTTCGTCGACGACGCGGCCTTGCGCGACCATCGGGATCTCTGCATGTTGTGCGTCGGAGAGAAAGTCCCACACGCGCTGCTGTTGCGACTGGCGAATCAGCGGGCCGACGTCGAGGTCCATCGCAGCCGGGCCGACGCGCAGGTTCTCGAAAGTCTGGCCGAGTCTTTCGAGCAGCGGCTCGTAGATCGATTTCTGCACGAGCAGCCGCGAGCCCGCGGAGCACGTTTGCCCCGCGTTCTGCACGATCGCGTTGATGACGACGGGCAGTGCGGCATCGAGATCCGCATCTTCGAAGATGATCTGCGGGCTCTTGCCGCCGAGCTCCAGCGTCACGGGGCAATGCCTTTCGGCTGCGACCTGCTGGATCAACGTGCCAACACGCGGGCTGCCGGTGAAGCTGATGTGATCGACGCCTTCGTGACGCGCGAGCGCGTCGCCGACTTCATGGCCGTAGCCTGTGACGATGTTGATCGCGCCTGCGGGAAAACCAACTTCGGCGGCGAGCTGCGCCACACGGATGAGCGACAGGCATGCGTCCTCCGAGGGTTTCACCACTGAGACGTTGCCCGCCGCAAGCGCACCACCCACGCTGCGCCCGAAAATTTGCATCGGGTAGTTCCACGGGATGATGTGGCCCGTCACGCCGTGCGGCTCGCGCCAGGTGAGGACGGTGTAACCCTCTTGATACGGAAGCGTTTCGCCGTGCAGCTTGTCGCACGCGCCCGCATAGAACTCGAAGTAGCGCACCAGCGCCAATGCGTCCGCTCTTGCCTGCTTGGTCGGCTTGCCGCAATCGCGCTGCTCGATCGCGGCCAGTTCTTCCGCGTGATCCGCGATCTTGTTCGACAGCCGCATGAGGAGCCGTCCGCGTTCGGCCGCGCTCAGCTTGCTCCAGACGGAGTCGTAGCAGTTGCGCGCCGCGCGCACGGCGACATCGATGTCTTCGGGCGTGCCGCGCTGGATTTCGTCGTAAGTCTGTCCGTCGGAAGGGTCGATGACGGGGAGGGTGCGTCCGCCCGTGGAAGCTTGCGTGCGGTTGGCGATGAAGTGGAATTGCATGGCGACATTTTGCGCCACGCAAGCATGCCTACGTTCCGACGGGGACGAATGCGTCGCTGTGTTTCTCGAGCCACTGCACGGACGCGGCGCTTTCCTGCTGGGCCGGATGGAAATCAGGACGGAAGTATTCGCGCCAGGGCCCGTACAACTGGCGCACGAGCCCGCGCTCGCCGAAGAGGAAGCTCGCCGCCGACTTCCAGGTGCGCCACTTCCACAACGTGCCGTCGCGGCGCAGGTTGTGGATGGTCTGGCGCACGACATCGCCGAGGAAGATGGTGGTGACGCGGCGCATCCACTTCATTCGCCAGACGTTGTCGCCACTGAGCGCGGCATACACGTCGAACGCGATGCTCTTGTGCTCCGATTCTTCGGCGCTGTGCCACAGCCAAAGTGTCTTGAGGCGCTCATCGCTGTTGCCGAGAACATCGGGGTTGTGCAACAACCAATCCGCGAGGATGGCGGTGAAGTGTTCGTTGGCCGCGGTGATGGCGACTGCATGTCGCGGGTCCAGGCCTTCGAGCAGCTTCAATCGATTCCTCGCGCGCGGCTCCCATTTGTTCTCGAGGCCGAGCGATTCGAGGTGCGCGTTATAGAGCGAGTGCAGACGCCTGTGCGTCGCCTCCTGTCCGATGAATCCTTGCACGTCGGTACGCAAAGCTTCCTGCTTGTCCGCGGGGAGCAGCTTGAAACCCTCGCGCACGGAGTCGATGAAGAACTGCTCGCCGAAGGGAAAGCTCATCGACAGCGCATTGAAAAGCGCGGTGCGGAAAGGATCGCCTGCGCACCAGTGGCGCGCGATCGGCGCTTCCATGTCGACGAGGAGGCGGCGAACGACAAGGGTGGTCATATCGGTAGATGGTACTGAATCGTACCGTTGCGCGTCAAGACACAATTGCTGCATGTCTGAAACGCCCACAGCATCGCGCGAACACCGCAAGCGCGTTCTCGAAGGAATGGCGCACGCTGTATCGCGCAAAGGATTCGCGGACACGACCATCGCAGACATCGTCGCAGAGGCAGGCGTGTCGCGCCGCACGTTCTACGAGCATTTCGAGTCGAAATCGGAGTGCCTCATTGCGTTGTACGCAGCCGCAAGCCGCAACGCGCTGAAGGTGCTGCGCGAAGCGATCGATCCGAGCCACGGCTGGCAGACGCAGGTCGAAAGCGCTTTGCGCGCGTATTTCGAATGCCTCGCGTCGAACCCGGTGCTCGTGCGCACCTTGTTCATCGAGATCCTTCATCTGGGGCCTGAAGGCCTGCAGGCACGCCGTCGAGTGAACCGCGAGATCGCGCACTTCATCGTCGAGACGGCGGGCGCGAAGACGGTGAGTGAAACGATGGCGATGGCGATCGTCGGCGGCATCAATGAGCTGGTGCTCGAAAGCATCGAGCAGGACACGGTAAAGCAGCTCGCAGAGCTTGTAGAGCCCGCGAGCAGGCTGGTGCACCTGGTGACTCGCCAATGAAAAGGCCCGCGATGCGGGCCTTTGCCTGTCACCCCGGCGCAGGCCGGGGTCGTTGGCGCATCACTTGCTCGCAGGCGCAGACGCAGCCACTGCTGCAGGCGTCGCATGCGAGGGCGCTGCAGCCACGTCGCCCGGGTGGAACTTCACCACCAGCGGCACGATGAGCAGCGCCACGATGTTGATGATCTTGATGAGCGGGTTCACGGCCGGGCCGGCGGTGTCCTTGTAGGGGTCGCCCACGGTGTCGCCGGTGACGGCGGCCTTGTGCGCTTCGCTGCCCTTGCCGCCGTGGTTGCCGTCTTCGATGTACTTCTTGGCGTTGTCCCATGCGCCGCCGCCCGTGCACATCGAGATCGCGACGAACAGGCCCGTGACGATCGTGCCCATCAGCAGGCCGCCGAGCGCCTTGGGTCCGAGGAAGATGCCCACCAGGATAGGCACGGCCACCGGCAGCAGCGACGGGATGATCATTTCCTTGATCGCTGCGCGCGTGAGCATGTCCACCGCCACGCCGTACTCGGGCTTGGCAGTGCCTTCCATGATGCCCTTGATGGTCGCGAACTGGCGACGCACTTCGACCACCACGGAGCCTGCTGCGCGGCCCACGGCTTCCATCGCCATTGCGCCGAAGAGGTAGGGGATCAGGCCGCCGATGAAAAGGCCGATGATCACCATCGGATCGGACAGGTCGAAGGAGATCGCACTGCCGTAGCTGTCGAGCTTGTGCGTGTAGTCGGCGAAGAGCACCAGCGCGGCAAGGCCGGCCGAGCCGATCGCGTAGCCCTTCGTCACGGCCTTGGTCGTGTTGCCGACGGCGTCCAGCGGATCGGTGATGTCGCGCACGCTGGACGGCAGGTCGGCCATCTCGGCGATGCCGCCGGCGTTGTCGGTGATCGGGCCGTAGGCGTCCAGCGCCACGACGATGCCGGCCATCGAGAGCATCGACGTCGCAGCGACGGCGACACCGTAAAGGCCGCCCAGTTTGAACGAGACCATGATCGCGATGCACACGAAGATCACGGGCCATGCGGTGGAACGCATCGACACGCCCAGGCCCGCGATGATGTTCGTGCCGTGGCCGGTGGTGGAAGCCTGAGCGATGTGGCGCACGGGCGAATACTGCGTGCCGGTGTAGAACTCGGTGATCCACACGAGCGCGCCGGTGAGCGCCAAGCCGACGATGCAGCAGCCGAACAGGCGCATCTGCGTGCCCGAAGCGGTGATCGCGTTGTCCGGCATCAGCCACGTGGTCACGAAGTAGAACGCGATGAGCGACAGGACGCCGGCGATTGCGAGGCCCTTGTACAGCGCGGGCATCACGTTCTTCATGCCGGGCGAGGCCTTCACGAAGAAGCAGCCGATCACCGAAGCGATGATCGACACGCCGCCCAGGGCCAGCGGGTACACCGCCGCGCTGACGCCGGCGTTGCCGATGACCAGCGCGCCCAGCACCATGGTGGCAATCAGCGTGACGGCGTAGGTTTCGAACAGGTCGGCGGCCATGCCGGCGCAGTCGCCGACGTTGTCGCCCACGTTGTCGGCGATCACGGCCGGGTTGCGCGGATCGTCTTCGGGGATGCCGGCTTCGACCTTGCCCACGAGGTCGGCGCCGACGTCGGCACCCTTCGTGAAGATGCCGCCGCCCAGACGAGCGAAGATGGAAATGAGCGAAGCGCCGAAGGCCAGGCCGATCAGCGGATTGAGCAGCTTGGCCAGGTTCGCATCGGGCGTGAGGTTGCCGTTGCCCGCGAGGAACCAGTAGAAGCCCGTCACTCCCAACAGGCCGAGGCCGACCACCAGCATGCCGGTGATCGCGCCGCCGCGGAAGGCGACGTCCAGCGCCGGGCCGATGCCGTGCGTTGCGGCCTGCGCTGTGCGCACGTTGGCGCGCACCGAAACGTTCATGCCGATGAAGCCGCATGCGCCGGAGAGAACCGCGCCGATCACGAAGCCCGTGGCCGTCGTGCCGTCGAGGAACACGGCGATGAGGATCGCAAGGACGATGCCGACCATGCCGATGGTCCGGTATTGCCGCGCGAGGTAGGCCGCCGCGCCCGCCTGGATGGCGGCCGCGATTTCCTGCATGCGGGCGGACCCCGCGTCACGAGAGAGGATCCAGCTTCGGGCCCAGATGCCGTAGAAAACGGCAATGAGACCGCAGACGAGCGCAAGAACAAGCGCCGAGTTGCCAGCCATGTCAAGTTTCTCCTGTCGAGTTGTGTACGTTGCGAAGAGGCGCCACGCGAGCGGCGCCACCGCTGCGTTGCTTCCTCTTGGCTTTCCACACCGGGAAACCCAGATTGGCCAACGCGCGGACTATACAGGCGAAAAAGTGACGAATCCGAGTCGGCGCCGGGAATGCAAGGGCTGCGAAAGTAAAATCAGGGTTAATACCGATTTCGTTGACTCACCACAAAAAACTCCATGTCCCTCGACCAAGTCACCCCCGGCAAGCATGCACCCGACGCGTTCAACGTGATCATCGAAATCCCGATGAACGCCGACCCCGTGAAGTACGAAGTCGACAAGGAAACCGGCGCCATCTTTGTCGACCGCTTCATGTCGACGTCGATGCATTACCCGACGAACTACGGCTATGTCCCCAAGACGATCTCGGGCGACGGCGATCCGGTGGACGTGCTGGTCATCACGCCGGTGCCGCTGATTCCGGGCGTTGTCGTGCCGTGCCGAGCCATCGGCGTCTTGAAGATGCAGGACGAAGCGGGCGACGACGCGAAGGTACTCGCCGTGCCCATCGACAAGGTGCTGTCGATCTACTCGCAGTGGCAAAAGCCGGAGGACCTGAACCCGCTGCGCCTGAAAACCATCTCCCACTTCTTCGAGCACTACAAGGATCTCGAGCCCGGCAAGTGGGTGAAGATCATCGGCTGGGAAGGCGCCGAATCCGCGAGGAAGGAAGTGGCTGAAGGGATCGAGGCGTACCGCAAGCAGCACGGCTGACGCGCTACTCGTCCAGACCGTCCTCTTCCTCGTACTCGTAGTACGGCTTGATCTCGCGTTGGAAGTACGCGCCGACGGAGGTGGCCTTCATCAGCCTCGCGAATTCCTCCGGCGGCACGCGAAAGAAGTTGTGGACCTTGCCGCCGGTGAATTCGACCTGCAATACCCAGTCGGTCTCGTCGTAGCCGACGCTGCGCACCACGCTCGATCGCACGTGGTGCCTGAAGATGGAATGCGCGCAATGCATTGCAACATTCGAGGACGGCCGCACCGTGCCCGGTGTCGGCGTGCAGCGCTTTGCGTTGTCGGCCGAAACTACGTTTGCCGAAACGGCGTGCGCGTCTCGAGCTCTTCGAGATAGTTGTCGATGCCCTGGCCTTCGCGCTCGAGGAAGCGCTCGACAGCGTCTGCGAACGCAGGGTGCGCGAGCCAATGTGCGCTGGTTGTCTTCACCGGCAACAAGGCCCGCGCCATCTTGTGTTCGCCTTGCGCGCCGCCTTCGAAGCGATGGAACCCGTGCTCGATGCACCACGCCAGCGGCTGGTAATAGCACGCGTCGAAGTGCAGGCAATCGACGCGTTCGGTGGCGCCCCAGTAGCGGCCGTAGGCAATCTTGCGATCCGCCGTTTCTTCGAGTGCGATCAAGCTCGTCGCGAGAGGCTGGTCCGAACGTTCGGCAACGAAGAGCAGCCAGTTCTGCGGCATGTCCTGCGCCATGCGACGGAAGAAATCGCGCGTGAGGTAGGGCGCGTTGCCGTGTTCGTAATACGTGCGCTCGTAGCAGCGGTAGAAGAAGTCCCAGTCTTGCGCCGCGATGTCGGCGCCGCGCGACCAGCGGAAGGTCACGCCCGCATCGGCAACCTTGCGGCGCTCCTGCCGGATCTTCTTGCGCTTGTCGTGCGCAAGGCCGGCGAGGAAAGCTTCGAAGTTTTGCCAGCCTTCGTTCGTCCAGTGGAATTGCACGTTGTGCCGAAGCATGAGGCCTGCTTTTTCGCAGGCCTGCACGTCGGCGTCCGTTCCGAAAAGAATGTGCAGCGACGAGAGCTTTTCGTCCTTGCACCATTCGATGAGCGATAAGAGGAGGGCGCGCCGCGCATCCGCATCGCGGGCCAGCAGGCGTGAGCCGGGTACCGGTGTGAAGGGACTCGCGACCAGTGCCTTCGGGTAGTAGTCGAGCCCATGCTGCGCGTACGCATTGGCCCACGCCCAGTCGAAGACGTACTCGCCGTAAGAATGGTCTTTCAGGTACAGCGCGCACGCAGCTTGCAGCTCATCGCCTTGCCAGAGTGTGATGAAGCGCGGTGTCCATCCGCTGCGCGGCACGGCGCTTCGGCTGTCGTGCATCGCGCGAAGGTATTCGTGGCGCATGAAAGGCGTGGGTTCATCCTGCGCGTCGAGCAGCGCGTCCCACTGCGCGGATGCCACTTCACCCGGTGAGTTCAGCACCCGGGTGACATAATCGTTCGCGTCGCTTCTCGATTGCACAATGTCCCTCAAACTCTGCATTGCCCAGCTGAACTTCCTCGTGGGCGACACGGCAGGCAACGCCCAGAAGATCATCGCCGCCGCGCGCACAGCGTACGCGCAAGGCGCGCGTCTCGTGCTGACGCCGGAGCTGTCGATCTGCGGCTATCCGGCTGAAGACCTGCTCTTGCGTCCCGCTTTCATCGCTGCCTGCGATGATGCCGTGAAGACGGTGGCCCGCGAACTCGCGGGGTTGAAGGGGCTGCATGTCGTCGTGGGTCATCCGACAGGCGGCGACATCCGCACCAAGTCCGTTTCGGTGCAGCGGCGCTTCAATGCCGCGAGCATCGTGAGCGAAGGCCGCGTGCTCGAGACATATGCCAAGCGCGAATTGCCGAACTACCAGGTGTTCGACGAATACCGCTATTTCACGAAGGGGCAGGGCAGTTGCGTGTTCCAGGTCGATGGCGTGAGCGTCGGCCTCGTGATCTGCGAGGACGCGTGGTTCGACGAGCC
>DATJJL010000440.1:0-7602 GCA_035492155.1 Ramlibacter sp.
AAGCCCGCTTCGCCGGAACGCCAGGCGGTCGATGCCGGGATCGAGTGCATCGGCTGCGGCGTTTGCTACGCGTCATGCGATGTCGTGAGTTGGCGGCCGGAATTTCTGGGTCCCGCCGCGCTCAATCGTGCGTGGACTCTCATGAACGACGTGAGGGACGTCGCGAGCCAGGACCGCATGCGTGCCGTTGCCGGCGACGCGGGTTGCCACAGCTGCCACACGCAGGGATCGTGCACCGAGCGCTGCCCGAAGCACATCGCACCGACAGCGGGAATTGCCGGGCTGAAGCGGCGAGTCGCGAAAGCGGCGATAAAGGGCCAGTTGTGAAAGATGCGTTGATCGAGGCCCGGCGTTGGTGGCTCCAGCGGATGAGCGCGATGGTGCTGGCTGTTTGTGTGTTGGCGCACCTTGCGCTCATCGTGTACGCAACCCGCCAGGGCATCACCGCCGAACACATCCTGGGGCGTACGCGCGGCAGCTGGAGCTTCGGCTTGTTCTACGGCACGTTCGTTGTCGCGTGCGCAGTCCATGTACCGATCGGCCTGAGCGCAATAGCGCGCGAGTGGCTCGGCTGGTCAAAGAAATTTTCGTGGAACGCGGCGCGTGTGTTCGGGTTGATCATCCTCGTGATGGGTGGGCGAGCTGTCGTGGCGGTGATCTTCCCATGATGCGGTCGAACGACGCGAGAAGCCGCATGCATCCTGCGTATGCAGCTTTCCTGGTGCACCGGCTTTCGGGCTTGGCCCTGGCCTTGTTCCTGCCCATGCACTTTTGGGCGCTCGCGCGGGCGCTGGATGGCGCCGCAGCCCTTGATGGCTTCTTGCGCTACACGCAGCACCCCATGGTGAAGTTCGCGGAGTGGGGGCTCGTGGTGCTGCTCTCGCTGCATCTGGGCGCGGGCGTGCGCCTGTTGCTCATCGAATTCGGCACATGGAGCGGTCCACGCAAGAACTGGATCGCCGCGGGCGCAGGCTTCGGCGCTCTGACAGGACTTGCATTCGCATTGGCATTGATTCACTGAGCATACGTTTCGTTGATACCAGGAGACAGAAATGCAGGCATGGAAGTTGAATATCCGCCGCGCGCTCACGACAGCGCTCATCACCCTCATCTCGACACTAGGCTCGACCGCGTTCGCTGCAGACCCGTGGCCGACCAAGCAAGTGACGATGGTTGTTCCCTATGTCGCGGGCGGGGCCACCGACATCGTCGCGCGGATCGTCGCGCAAAAACTCGGCGAGATGTGGGGACAGACCGTTGTCGTCGATAACCGGGCCGGTGCCGGTGGGAACATCGGCGCAGCGGTGGTGGCCCACGCTGCCCCTGACGGGCACATGTTGCTGATGGGCTCGGGGGCATTGACGATCAACCCCCACATTTACAAAGACCTCGGCTTCAACATGCGCGACTTGACGCCGATCACGAACGTCGCCGCCGGTCCGATGGTCGTCGCCGTGTCGACAGCCCACGGCCCGCAGACATTGAAGGAGCTGATCGACCAGGCGAAAGCGAAGCCGGGCAGCATCAACTTCGGGTCGGCCGGCATCGGGAGCCAAGTCCACATGGCGGGGGAAAGCTTTGCCGCTGCGGCCGGAGTCGACATCGTTCACGTCCCCTACAAGGGCGAAGCTGCGGCCTACAGCGATTTGATGGCGGGACATGTGCAGCTCGTCGTCGGCAATATCGGCCCCATCTCGGGATTCGTGACGCAAGGCCGGCTGCGCGCACTGGCCGTCACCAGTAAGGAACGCGCCGCAATGCTGCCCGACGCGCCGACGACTGCAGAAGCGGGCCTGCCCGGATTCGAGAACACGGGCTGGTTTGGCTTGCTGGCGCCGACCGGAACACCTGCGGCAGTCATCGAAAAGATCTACCGCGACACGGGGAAGGTTCTGGCGATGCCCGATGTCAAGGAAACGCTCGCGAAGATCGGCATGGCGCCTATCGGAAACAGCCCCGCGGAATTCGCGGCTGCGATGGACGCGGAGTCCAAGCGCTGGGCGGAGATCGTGCGCAAGCGCCAGGTGAAGACGCAATAAGGCGAAACAATGTTGAACGTGCAGGCAAGCGCGGTCGAGGAGACGGCCAAGGAGCTCTATATCCGCGCCCTCAAGATCCTCCCGCCCGATATCAAGCAAGGCTTCGACCGCCTCACTCGCGATGAAACGGGAGGCATCGCGAAGTCGGTTCTCGCCACGATGGTGACGAACATCGCGGTGGCAGAGCAGACCGACAACCTTCTGTGTCAGGACACCGGCGTTCCGATCTACAACGTCGTCGTCGGTCGCGACGTTGCGATTGCCCCGCAGGACATTAGTGCCGCCATCCGGCGCGGATGCGAGCGCGCGACCCGCGAACATCCGCTTCGCTCATCGGTCGTCCATCCGCTGACGCGGCGCAACGAGCACACGTCGTGCGGCATCGAGGTGCCGGTCATCCATTTCGATTTCGACGACCAGTTGGAGAGCCTGTCGATCGAGATGGTGCCGAAGGGCAGCGGATCCGAAAACAACTCGTTCCTGCGCATGGCGATCCCTGCCGAAGGCGTCCAGGGGATCAAGCGCTTCGTGATCGACAGCGTGATTGCGGCGGGAGGCAAGACTTGCCCGCCCACGATCGTTGGCGTCGGACTCGGCGGAACGTCCGACCTTTGTGTCGCGCTCGCGAAGCGAGCCGCAACGCGGCCGCTGGGCAGCCATTGCGAAGATCCCGATGGTGCCGCGCTCGAGCAAGAACTTTCCGCTGCCGTGAATCAGCTGGGGATCGGGCCGCAAGGCCTTGGCGGCGATGCCACTGCCTTTGCAGTCCACATCGAGTTGGCCGCGACCCACATCACCATGAATCCGGTCGCCGTCAACATGCAATGCCACTCCGCACGGCGTGCGCGTGCGACTTTCACGCCGGCGGGCATCAGCTACGGCTTCTAGGAGACGGACATGGCCCATCACGAGCTGCAAATGCCTGTCACCGAAGAACAGGTGCGGCAATTGCGCGTGCACGACACGGTGACCTTGCAGCGCACGCTCTTCGGTATCCGCGATGCAACGCTGATCCACATGTTCGACCGCGGGCGCACGACCCGCTTCGACCTGAAGGGGCACGCCGTCATTCACACGGCGCCCAATGTGCGCAAGGTCCCGCAAAGTTCCGAACATCCGTCCGGGTATGCGCCCGTGTGCATCGGAACGACGACGTCCGACCGCATGGAGCGGTTCACACGCCCGTTGATGCAGCGCGAAGGCGTGCGAATCATCGTGGGCAAGGGCGGTATGCGCGATGAATCGCTCGCCTCGTTCCGGGACATGGGCGGTGTGTACCTCGCGATCATCGGCGGCACGGCCGCGCTGGAGACCACGTGGATCGAGCAGATCGAAGACGTGGACCTGGATGACCTCAATCCCGAATCGCTCTGGCGTTTTCGCATTCGCGATTTCGGGCCGCTGCTGGTGGCGATGGACAGTCATGGCGGCAGCCTTTACGACACCGTGCGGCGTGAGGTCGATGAAAAGCGCGCCAAGGTGCTGCAATCGCTCGGGGTGCAGGCATGAATGTGAGGCGCGTGCAGACGGACATCCTGATCCTCGGGTCAGGCGGCGCCGGCTTGTTCGCGGCGTTGCACGCCCATTCGGCGAACCCGTCGCTCAAGATCACCGTCGCAGTCAAGGGATTGCTCGGGAAATGCGGCTGCACCCGCATGGTCCAGGGCGGCTACAACGTCGCACTGGCTGAAGGCGACTGCGTCGAGCGCCACTTCATGGACACGATCGAAGGCAGCAAATGGCTTGCCAACCAGGACCTCGCGTGGACGCTCGTGACGCAGGCTGTCGTCCGCATCCATGAACTCGAAAACGAACTTGGTTGTTTCTTCGACCGCAATCCGGACGGCACCGTCCATCAGAAGGCGTTCGCCGGGCAGACCTTCGACCGCACGGTTCATAAAGGGGACCTGACCGGCATCGAAATCATCAATCGCCTGGCGGAACAAGTTTGGTCGCGAGGCATCGATCGGCTCGAAGAGCATCGCGCCATCGAACTGGTTCCGGCAGCCGAAGGACGCGGCATCGCAGGTGTCCTGATGATCGACATGCGTACGGGAGACTACGTCTTCGTGCAGGCCAAGGCTGTGTTGCTGGGAACAGGTGGCGGACCCACCATGTACCGTTATCACACGCCCTCGGGAGAGAAGACATGCGATGGGCTGGCGATGGCATTGCGCGCAGGGATGGCACTGCGTGACATGGAAATGGTCCAGTTTCACCCGACTGGTCTCCTCGCCGGAACAGGGACGCGCATGACCGGGACCGTGCTGGAGGAGGGCCTTCGCGGGGCGGGCGGCTGGTTGGTGAACGGCTTGGGCGAACGTTTCATGGAGCGCTATGACGCTCGGGCCGAAAGGGCCACGCGAGACGTCGTTTCGCGGTCGATCTTCCGCGAGATGCGGGCCGGCCGGACGACACCCAATGGGGGCGTGCACATCCAGATGTCGCACCTCGGGCCTGACAACGTCAAGCGCCAATTCAAGGGCATGGTCGAACGCTGCGCCGACTGCGGATTCGATCTGGCCGGTGGCCTGGTCGAAGTTGTGCCGACCGCGCATTACATGATGGGTGGTGTGATGTTCCATCCCGACAGCTCGACGGCTATCGAGGGACTATTTGCGGCCGGTGAAGACACGGGCGGCGTCCATGGCGCCAACCGCCTCGGCGGCAACGGCGTCGCCAACTCGACCGTGTTTGGCGCAATCGCGGGAGACACGATGGCCTCGTGGCTACCTCGCAATGGCGTGTTTCGCGCGCCCGACGAAGCCGTCATCGAGCGAAGCATCGAAGCCCACGAAACACCGTTTCGAAACACACCCGCCACCCTTGAACCCATTCGCGAAGAGCTTTACAGCTGCATGTGGGACGATGCAGGCATCCTGCGCACCGAACATGGCCTGAAGCGCGCGCAATCGCGTTTGAATGAGCTGCGTCTGGAGCTTGGGCGAAGTGGTGTCCGCGGCGACGATCGGGCTTTCAACGTGAGTTGGCACGACTGGATGAATTTGCGCAGCCTGATCGAGGTCAGCCAATCAATCACGGCGGCCGCGCTTGTGCGACAGGATTCCCGCGGCGCGCACTTCCGCGAAGATTTCCCCGAGGCCGGCAGCCTCGAAGATTCCCGATACACCGTTGTGCGCCGGGTTGGCGATGCGCTTTCCGTCACTACGGAACCCGTCGAATTCACCCGAGTGCGGCCGGGCGAGAGTTTGATCGCGTGACGATGCATTCGTGGGTCGACTGGGCCGGCATCGCCAGCGCAGTATTCGCCGCGTATACGATCTTCGGGCTCACGGGGTTCGGCTCGGCGGTCGTCGCTGTACCGATCCTCGTTCATTTCGTGCCGCTGACCTTCGCCGTTCCGCTGGTGATGCTGCTGGATTTCGTGTCGACCTTGGCGGTCGGGTCGCTCAATTGGCGTCTTGTGGCACGACAGGAAATCGTGCGACTGTTGCCATTCATGATCACGGGAATCGTCATTGGCGTGACGCTGCTCGTGAAAGTCGAGGCTCGCTTGCTGCTCCTGACGCTGGGCGTCTTCGTGCTGTCGAACGCGCTCTGGAATCTCCTTCGCCGCGCGCAGACGCAGCCGATCAGCCCGTGGTGGTCGGTGCCGACGGGAGTAACAGGCGGAGTATTCAGCGCGCTGTTTGGCACTGGTGGGCCGATCTACACGACATACCTTGCCCGAAGGGTCGAGCCTGCAAGCTTTCGCGCGACGACAGTCACCATCATTCTCATGAGTGGCGTGGTGCGCCTTCTTACCTTTGGATCGACCGGGCTGCTTCGGCAACCGGGGCTGTGGACGCATTGGCTTTGGTTATTGCCCGTCTGCGGCATCGGCGTGTACGTCGGCAGCAAGCTGCACACCCGGTTGCCGCCCCCTGTGGTGCGCCGAGCTTTGTTCGCTTTGCTCGCGCTGTCCGGCGCCGGGGTTATCGCTCGCGGCCTCACGCTTTGAGACGCAGTGGAAGGCGGTATCCAGCTTGTTTGACTCATTGGCGCCTGGAAGGAACAGGGAAGTACTGGGGTGCCTCCTCGCGATGGAACATGCCGTAGTCGCGCACCACGCGCACCCGGCGGTGCCGCAGTGATGCAATCGCGGAGTCCTTCGTCGGCGACCAGCCGGATGCGCTGTTCGCATCGGCCCAGCAAGCCAGCAGCGCAACCTTCCCGGCGGTGTAGATGCTCGTGAACACGTCGTGCTCGACGAGCCCGGGTTGAGTGGGCTTGATGCCGAGCATGTCGAGCAAAGCGCTGCCTTCGGTCGGGATGGTGCATCCGGCTGCGGGCAGCACTTCGGTCAGCGTGATGACCTTGGCGGCCCCGATCTCGGTCGCATCGAAGCGTTGCTCGCGCACAGGCGTTTCAGGCGGCGGGTCGGTATCGAAAGTGATTTCGCCGACGCGCAGGTGATAGTCCATGAAGATCTCCTGGCGCCCGAGCTGCTGGATCTGGTGATGCTCCCGCACCGTGCGCCAACGCACCACGGCTTTCTCGTCGCGCCATGTCGAGTGCGACAGCAACCAGCCGGGCCGGCGCTTGCTCTCGAAGCGCTCGTTGTCGATGAAGCCATCGATCTTCTCGAGCAGGGGCTTGAGCTTCTTCGCGTGCCGCAGGTACTCGTCGAAACGTTCTTTCTTTGGGCAAACTTCGAATATCACCGAAAACATGCAAATCTCCTGATCAGATCGGAACCGGTGCGGCGTCTTCTGCCGAGAGGAACGAAATGCTTTCCTTCCAAAGCGCAAGGCGCATCGTTTCGAGGTGCATCAGGTGCGTTCCCTTTCCGATCTTCACGTCGCGCTTGATCGGGCTTTGCGCGAGCGCGTCGAACAGCCAGCGCGCATCTTCGTCGGGAAGCAGGCCGTCCCACTCGCCGCGAATGATGGCCACAGGTGCGCGCACAGCGCCGGGGTCGTACGCGAGCTGGCCGTGCCACGCCTTGATGATCTCGCTGAAGGGCCCTGTAGGAACCTTCACGCCCGCCGGTGTGCGCGTGTGTGACGCGGGGTCGCTGGCGAGATAACTCTTCGCCCATCCGTCGAAGTGCGCGCGCGAAAGCACAGGGGCGGCGGCGGGTGGCACGTCTTCAATGAAGCGATTCCATTGATCTTCCGCGGTGATGATGCGCCAGGCGGGAAGCTGCGGTGGCGCTTCGTAGCGCCTTGGCGGGCGGCGCGCGATCGGTGCGAAAAAAACGATCCTGTCGACGAGCGCCGGGTGATTGCCCGCGAAGAGTCCCGCGGCCATGCTGCCCCATGAGTGCGCGACGAGCGACAGCTTTTCGATGCCGCCGTGCTCGAGGATGAAACGCACCGCGGCGGCGAGTTGCTCGGCCGCATCCGCAGCCGTGCACAGCGGTGCATGCGCGTCGGCAGGCTGGTCCATTTCCGGATAGCGATCGGATTCACCAAAGCCCAGGAAATCGAGCGCCCACACATCGAAGCCTGCATCGTTCAGCGCGTCGCGCCAAGAGCGGCCGTCGAACCGAAACGCCACCGACAGGGCCGACGGGAAGGTGGCGCCGTGCACGTACAGCACGGCACGCCCGGCCGCGCGA
>DATJJL010000441.1:0-5093 GCA_035492155.1 Ramlibacter sp.
GCGCGCAGCCGGATCGAACCCGCAGAACG
Source organism: Ramlibacter sp. (assembly GCA_035492155.1). Taxonomy (GTDB): domain Bacteria; phylum Pseudomonadota; class Gammaproteobacteria; order Burkholderiales; family Burkholderiaceae_C; genus Ramlibacter. The sequence goes on from DATJJL010000441.1 coordinate 30, forward strand.
CCGCGCAATCGGGGTTTGTCGACTGGTTCTGACTGGCCCGCGCGCGGCAGGCCAATTACCTGCGAGGTCAAGGCAATCGCGTCACACCCTGGGCTGCTACGGCGTCGAGCTCTTGTTGCGCGACCAGATGCGGCGCGACTTCCGAGAGTGGAACGAGCACGAAGGCGCGATCGCGGATTCGCGGATGCGGCACGGTCAGCGTGCGGCTGTCGATGCATCCTGCGCCGTACAGCAGCAAATCGAGATCAAGCGTGCGCGGCGCATTGGGATAAGGCCGGTCGCGGCCGGCCTGGTTCTCAAGCTCCTGCAGGCAGGCGAATAGCTCCATCGCATCGAGGCGCGTTTCGACGCGCGCAACGGCGTTGATGAAGTCGGGGCCTTCGGCATGCTGCGGCACCGTTCGGTAAAGGGACGATCTGGCCGCGACCCGCGTGCGAGGGATCGCATCGAGCCGGTGAAACGCCTGCAGCACGGCCGCTTGCGCCGCGCCGAGGTTGGCGCCCAGCGAAACATATGCCGTGACGCTGTCGCGCATCGCTGAACCCGCCTATTCCTGCGCAGCCGGCGGCGCGTTGCCGCGCTCGCCCGCGGGCTTGCGGCGGCGGCGGCGGCGCTTCTTTGCGGGTGCGGCCTCGCCTTCGGCCGTCGGCTCCTGCGCTATTGGAGGCTGTTCGGCGCGCGGCGCCCGCACGCGGCGCGCACCGCGATGCTGCTCTTCACGCAGCTGCGCGACGAGGTCTTCCCGCACCGCGTCGCTCGCCTGGCTGAATTCCTGCCACCAATCGGCGAGCACCACGTCGACTTCGCCGACATCGGCCCGCAGCCGCATGAAATCGAAACTTGCGCGGAAACGCGGTTGCTCCACCATCGTGAAGGGCGTGTTGCCGCTGCGCTTTTCGAAACGCGGCTGCATCATCCAGATCTCGCGCATGTCGGCGCCAAGCTTGCCGCGGCCCGATACATCGCCGATGCGCGCATTGAACACGTCGTCGATCGCTTCTTGCAGCGCCGGGAAAGGATGCATCTTCTGCGAGACCTTGCGCTCCCAGCCTTCGCGCACGTCGGACCACAGCACGCACGCCAGCAGGAAGCTCGGTGCCACCGGCTTGCCTTCGGAGCAGCGGCGGTCGGTGTCCTGCAGCGCCGACTTCACGAAAGGCTGGCCGGCCCGCTCGACCACGAGATCGAGCAAGGGGTAGATGCCTTTCGCGAGGCCGAGCACCTTGAGCTGTTCCACCGTCGCGATCGAATGCCCCGTTTGCAGCAGCTTGAGCATCTCGTCGAAGAGACGGCTTTGCGGCACGTCGTCCAGCAGGCGCAAGCACTCCTTGATGGGCGCGGCCGTCTTGGCATCGAGCTTGAACCCGAGGCCGCTCAGCTTCGCTGCAAAGCGCGCGGCGCGGATGATGCGCACCGGGTCTTCGCGATAACGCGTGACCGGATCGCCGATCATCTTGATCAGGTGCTTTTTCGCGTCCTTGATGCCGCCGTGGTAATCGACCACCGTACGCGTCTCGGGGTCGTAGTACATCGCGTTGATGGTGAAGTCGCGGCGCGTCGCGTCTTCTTCCTGCGGGCCCCACACGTTGTCGCGCAGCACGCGTCCGCTGGAATGCACGGCGTGCTTCACGCCCGCAAGCTCGCTTCGGCTGGTCTTTTCGTTGCCCTCCACCTGCTCGGCCGCGGCGCTGTCCATGTAGGCGCGGAAGGTGGAGACCTCGATCACCTCATGCTCGCGCCCGCGGCCGAACACCACGTGCACGATGCGAAAGCGGCGGCCGATGATGAACGCGCGGCGGAAAAGCGACTTGACTTCTTCGGGCGTGGCGTTCGTCGCCACGTCGAAGTCCTTAGGACGCAGGCCCAGCAGCAAGTCGCGCACGGCGCCGCCGACGATGTAGGCCTCGTGCCCTGCTTCCTTCAGCGTGTGCACGACGTTGAGCGCCCTTTCGTCCACCAGCGATGGATCGATGCCGTGCTCCTCGGGGCCTACCTCGCGGCGCTTGCCGAAATCGGGCCGCGCGGGCTTGCCGGCACCGAGCAGTCTGTCGATGAATTTCTTGATCATTTTCTGGGGAACAGGTCGAGGATACGCCAGCCCCGCCCGCGCGCGATGGCACGCAGTTTTTCGTCGGGGTTGGTCGCCACGGGATGCTGCACCTTTTCAAGGAGCGGCAGGTCGTTCGCGGAATCGGAATAAAAGGTGATCTCGGCGTCGTCCCAACCCAGGCCGCGCAGCTGCAGCCACTCGGCCACGCGGTGCACCTTGCCTTCGCGCAGCGACGGGACGCCGTCGATGTCGCCGGTGATCCAGCCGTCGCCACCCCGCGCAAGCTTCACGGCGATGAGCTCTTCCACACCAAAAGCACGCGCGATCGGTGTGGTCACGAATTCGTTGGTGGCCGTGACGATCACCACCTCATCGCCCGCTGCGCGGTGCCGCTCGACCAGCTCGCGGGCCTGCGGCTGAATCTCGGGGCTGATCACCTCGTCCATGAACTTCGCGTGTGCTTCGGCCGCGGCTTGCGCGCCTTTCGCACGCACGGCGTCGGTGGCGAAGCGCACGTATTCGTGCACGTCGAGCGTGCCCGCCTGGTAGTGCGCGTAGAACTCGTCGTTGCGCCGCTTGAATTCGGCCGGGTCGGTCCAGCCGATGCGCTGCGTGAACTCGCCCCACATGAAATCGGAATCGATCGGCAGCAGCGTGTGGTCGAGGTCGAACAAGGCGATGCGGCGCTTTGTCATTCGGTGTCTTCCAGCATCGCCTTGATGAGCGGGATCGTGATCGCGCGCTTGGTCTGCAGCGCGTAGCCGTCGAGCTGGCTGAGCAACTGCATGAGGCTGGCGAGATCGCGCGAGAAACGCGTGAGCATGTAATCCATGACGTCGTCCGAAAGGAAGACGCCGCGTTCGTCGGCGGCCTGCCGCAGCACCGAGCGGCGCTCGGGCTCGGACAGCACATGCAGCTGGAACACATGGCCCCACCCGAGCCGCGTGCGCAGGTCTTCTCGCAGCTTGAGGTCCGCAGGCGGGAGCGCGCCTGCTGCGAGCACGCCGCGATGCGAGGCCTGCGCGTTCACGAACCAGTTGAACGCCGCGTGCTGCTGCACGGCCGTGTACAGGTGCACGTCGTCCAGCAGCACCACGGCCCAGCGCTCGTCGAATGCGGGCGGCTCGAGCACCGCTGAATCGAGCCAGCCCGCGGCAGCGCCTTGCTCGCGAAGTGCTTCGGCCACCGCCTTGAGCAGGTGTGTCTTGCCGCTGCCGCCGGCGCCCCAAAGATAGGTCGGCACCGGCGAGCGCGTGGGGCTACCCACCCACAGCTGCAGATGCTTGAGCGCAGCTTCGTTCGGGCCCGCGAAGAAGTTCGACAGCGACGGCGGGCCTGCGAGGCCGATGTCGAGCGCGATCTGCTTCATGCTGCTTCAGCCCTGGTACAGCTTGCTGCCCATGTAGCCCGCGCGCAGACGGCGTATCGCCACCAGCAGCACTGCGCTGGCAGGCAGCGCGATCAGCACGCCGACGAAGCCGAATAGCTGCGCGGCCGCGAGCAACGCAAAAATGACCGCGAGCGGATGCAGGCCGATGCGCTCACCGACGAGGCGCGGTGTGAGAAAAAATCCCTCGACCACCTGCCCGCTGCCGTACACCGCCGCGACCATGATGAAAGCCTTCGCGGATGCGAACTGCAGCAGGCCTGCGAGCAATGCCAGGATGAGGCCGATGCCGAAGCCGACGTACGGGACGAACATCGCCAGGCCCGTGAACACACCGATCGGCAGCGCGAGATCGAGCCCGAAAAGCGAGAGCCCTGTGCTGTAGTAGATGGCCATCGTCATCATCACGAGCAGCTGGCCGCGCAGGTATTGGCCGAGCACTGCGTCGCATTCGCTGGTGAACGAATCGACGCCGCGCCGCGCAGCGGGCGGAACGAGCTCCAGGATGCGCTCGACGAAATTCTTCCAGTCCAGCAGCAGGTAGAAAAGTGCCACCGGAATCAGCAGCGCATTGCCGACGACGGTGAGCGCCACGCTTCCGCCCAGGCGCAGCGACGAGAACACCGATGCCACCGCGCCGCTGTAATTGGCATTGAGCCAGCCGAGCGCGTGCTGCTTGATGCTGTCGAGGTCGAGCGCGACGTTCACCCCGAGCTGCATGAGCCAGGGCCGAAAGCTCTTGTCGAGCTTGTCGAAAACGAGCGGCAATTGCTCGCGGATTTGCGGAAGCTCCTTGTAGAACACCGGCACCACCAGCAAGACGAGCATCGCGAGCGCGAGCAGAAGCAGCAGCTCCACAAAGATCACCGCGACGAATCGCGGCAGCCGTCCCCCGCTCAGGGTGCACAGACGCTCGACAAGCGGCGACAGCACGTAGGCGAAGACGGCGCCGACGATGAATGGCGTGAGCACGGGCCCGAGCTGGCGCAACGCGAAGATCGCGACTAGCGCGATGAGAATCCAGGCGGCGGCGCGTTTCTGGGTCGGGGTGAATTGCATTCGACTTCTGTTCAGCGCAGCTGCAGGTCGGCGTCGCTGAATTGCAGGCCGAGCGGCTCGATGAGCAATTGCTTCGGGCCGGCTTCCACGCGCCCGGCCAGAGTCGCCTCGATGCCCAGGCCCTCGGCGATCTCCACCGTGCGCTGCGCATCCTTCGCGTCGACGAAAAGCGCGAAGCCCGCGCCCATGTTCAGCGTGCTGTAGGCCTCGCGGTCGTCCTGCTTCGCGTGCTGCTGGATGAAGGCCAGCACCGGCGGAACCTTGGGCACCTTGTCGATACGGTACGTGAGCTGGGACTGGTGCCGAAGCAACTTGCGCCAGCCGTGGCCCGTGATGTTGGCGCAGTAATGCGGCATCACGCCCGCCTTGTAGAGCGCCTCCGTCACCGGCGAATAAAGCACGGTGGGTGCGAGCAGCGCGTCGCCATACGTCGTATCACCCACACTGGTGCGATACCCCATGGGCAGGCGCTCGACCAGCTTGCGCGCGAGGCTCAGGCCGTTCGCGTGGATGCCGCTGGAAGCCAGCAGCACGATCGCATCGCCCGCACCGAGCTGGTCGCCGACGG
>DATJJL010000442.1:0-2768 GCA_035492155.1 Ramlibacter sp.
CGCGCGTCGGCCGAGCGGATCAGCGCCGTCATCCCCTACTTCGGCTATGCCCGCCAGGACCGCCGCCCGCGTTCGTCGCGCGTGCCGATCTCCGCAAAGGTCGTGGCCAACCTGCTGCAGACCGTGGGCGTCTCGCGCGTCCTGACGATGGACCTGCACGCCGACCAGATCCAGGGCTTCTTCGACATTCCCGTCGACAACATCTACGCCTCGCCCGTGCTCCTGTCGGACCTGCGGCACAGGAACTACGACAACCTGATCGTCGTCTCGCCCGACGTCGGTGGTGTGGTCCGCGCGCGCGCGCTGGCCAAGCAGCTGGGCACCGATCTCGCGATCATCGACAAGCGCCGCCCGAAGGCGAATGTCAGTGAAGTGATGCACGTCATCGGCGAGATCGACGGCCGCAACTGCGTGATCATGGACGACATGATCGACACCGCCGGCACGCTGGTGAAAGCGGCCGAGGTGCTCAAGGAGCGCGGCGCACTGCACGTGTATGCCTATTGCACGCACCCGGTTTTCTCGGGCCCGGCGATCGATCGCCTTGCCAAGGGCACGGCACTGGACGAAGTGGTCGTCACCAACACGATCCCCCTGGCGGACATCGCGCGTGGCTGCCCCAAGATCCGTCAGGTCTCGGTGGCGCCGCTGTTCGCCGAGACGATTTCCCGCATCGCCAAGGGCGAGTCGGTGATGAGTTTGTTCTCGGAGCAGGAAAACCTGTTCTGAGTTTTTGAGCGGGGCTTCACGCTGGTCGCGGCGGAGGCTCCATTACCTGGAGAGAGAAATGAAATTCGTCGCTTTCGAGCGCAACAAGCAAGGTACGGGTGCGAGCCGCCGCCTGCGCAACACGGGCAAAGCCCCAGGCATCGTTTACGGTGGCCAGGGCGAGCCCCAGCTGATCGAACTCGATCACAACGCGCTGTGGCATGCCCTCAAGAAGGAAGCCTTCCATTCCACCATCCTGGACATGGAACTGAGCGGCAAGGAGGGCAAGGTGCTCCTGCGCGACGTGCAGTACCACCCGTACAAGCCGCAGGTCGTGCACATCGACTTCCAGCGCGTGGACGCGAAGACCAAGCTGCACATGAAGGTGCCGTTCCACTTCGTGAAGGCCGAGGAATCGCACGCCGTCAAGTTCGAGAACTGCGTTGTCAACCACGTGATGTCCGAGCTCGACATCTCCTGCTTCCCGGCCGACCTGCCCGAGTTCATCGAGGTCGATCTGTCGGAGCTGAAGAAGGGCATGTCGCTGCACCTGTCCGACATCAAGCTGCCCAAGGGCGTGACGGCTGTCGTGCACGGCAAGAAGGATCCGGTGGTCGTGTCCGTGGCGGTGGTGGGCGGCGAAGAGCCGACCGAAGCTGCTGCCGCCGGCGCCGAAGGCGCACCGGCTGCTGTCGCGGCACCGGCAGGCGAGCCCGCGAAGGCCGCCGAAGCCAAGGCCCCGGCCAAGGACGACAAGAAGAAAAAGTAATTTCCCGCACAGGAAATACGTGCACGGCCCACTTCGGTGGGCCGTTTGCTTTTGTGCGTCACCTCGATAATCCCAGTCATGCGCCCCCACGCTCCTTTACTTCGTGTCATCCGCTGCCCCCCGAGGGGGCCTCAACCTCCTTCGGGCGGCCGTGCGGAGGCTGAATGATCAAGCTCTTCGTCGGCCTTGGAAACCCCGGCACTGAATACGAAGCCACGCGGCACAACGCGGGGTTCTGGTGGGTCGATGCACTTTCGCAAGAACTCAAAGCGCCGCTGCGTGACGAGAAGGGCTATCACGGCCTCGTCGCACGTGCCAATGTGCACGGCCAGACGGTGTGGCTGCTGGAGCCGCAGACGTTCATGAATGTCTCCGGCCGTGCGGTTGCGGCGCTCGCGCGCTTCTACAAGATCAAGCCAGAGGAAATCCTCGTCGTGCATGACGAGCTCGACGTCGCCCCCGGCGAGGCGAAGCTCAAGTTCGGCGGCGGGCACGCGGGCCACAACGGCTTGCGCGACATCCACGCGCAGCTTGGCACGGGCGACTACTGGCGCCTTCGCATTGGCATCGGGCATCCGGGCGTGAAGTCCGAAGTCGCCGACTGGGTGCTGCGAAAGCCCGCGCCCGCGCAGCGCACCGCGATGCAAGACTGCATCGCGCGAACGCTGAAGGCCGCGCCCGCGCTGATCGCGGGCGAGATGCAAAAGGCAACGCTCTTGATCCACACGAGCAAACCACCGCGGCCGAAGCCGCCGAAACCGGAACCACAAGAGGGGGGAAAACCATGAAGAAGATGATCGCGGCACTGGCCGCATGTGCATTGCTGCCCGCAATCGCCCAATCGACGAACTACACGCCGAGCGAACGCGAGGTGCAGCAATCGCGCGAAAACACCGCGCGCGTCGCGAAGCTTGCCGACGCAATGGAAAAGGCGCGCCTGAAGGAAGAAGCGAAGCCGACGGCCGTGTACATCCCGAAGGAAAAGGCGGTGGAGAAAGTCGCCGATCACAAGATCGAAGTCTTCACCGCGAAGGCGCCCGGCGACAAGAAGAAGCCCGCGAAGAAAAAAAAGCGCGCCTGACGCGCGCCGATCGAGCTATTTGACCTCGTCGCTTTTCGCCGGCGCAGTGAGGCGCCGGTATTTCTGCCACAGTGTTTCGCGATCCTCGATGAATGCAGGGTCGACCGGGATGCAATTGACCGGACAGACCTGCACGCATTGCGGCTCGTCGAAGTGGCCGACGCATTCCGTGCACTTGTGCGGATCGATCTGGTAGATCTCGGGGCCGAG
>DATJJL010000443.1:0-2138 GCA_035492155.1 Ramlibacter sp.
ACGGCCGGCGTGCTGCGACTGCGGCCCAGATTCGCCGCGACGACCTTGCGAACTTCTTCGTCCGCACGCTTGTCGAGCGCGCTATACGCCTGAGCCTGAACCACGGTGCGCGGCGCATCGGCGAGCGTCTTGCCGTCCTGCTTGCTCACGTCCACGATGGCTTCCATGGACAGGCCCACGCGCAGCGGGTTCTTGGCCAGCTCGTCGCGGCTGAGCGCCACGCGCACCGGCACGCGCTGCACGACCTTGATCCAGTTACCTGTGGCGTTCTGCGCGGGCAGCAAAGCGAACGCGGAGCCCGTACCTGCGCCGAGCCCTTGCACCGTGCCGTGGTAATCGACCTTGCGGCCGTACACGTCGGCCGTGAGCGATACCGGCTGGCCGATGCGGATCTTGCGCAGCTGGCCTTCCTTGAAGTTCGCGTCGACCCACACCTGGTGCAGCGGGATGATGGACATGAGCGGTGTGCCGGCCGCAACGCGCTGGCCGATTTGCACTGTGCGCTTTGCGACGTAGCCTTCGACCGGCGCGGGGAGCGCGGCGCGTTGCGAAGCGAGCCATGCCTCGCGCACCTTTGCAGCGGCGGCTTGCACGCTGGGGTGTTGCTCGACCGATGTGCCTTCGGTCTGTGCCTGGTTGCTGGCAAGCTGTTCGCGCGCGGCCACGACACCGGCCTCTGCAGCGGCGAGCGCGCTCTTGGCGTTTTGCACCGCGCTTTGCGCGTGATTGAGTTCTTCCTTGGACACCGCGCCGTTACCTACGAGGGAACTGCGGCGATTGAGGTCGTCGTTCGCGCGTTCGAGCTCCGAGCGCGCCTTCACCGCATCGGCCTCACGCAGGCTGATTTGTGCGGAGAGCGAGCCGTTGTTTGCGTACAGCGTGCGCACCTGGCGCACCGTCTGCGCGAGATTCGCCTCGGCCTGGTCGAGTGCGACTTTGGCATCGGCCGGGTCGAGCTGCACGAGCGGCTGGCCGGCCTTGACGTAATCGGTGTCGTCGGCAAAGACGGAGACGACGGTGCCGCCGATCTGCGGCGTGATCTGCACGACGTTGCCCTGCACGTAGGCGTTGTCGGTCGATTCGTAGTGGCTCGCGACCAGCCATTCGTAGCCGCCCCAGCCGATGCCGACCGTCACGACGACGGCGGCAATCGCCGTCAGCGCCTTCCTGCGTTTCTGGTTGCCCTGCATGGGCGCGGCGGGAGCGGTCTGCGGGTTGTTCTCGTTGGCCATGATGCTTCTTCCTTCCTTTATTTGGTGGCGACGGCGGCTTCAGCGGGGCGATAGCCGCCGCCCAATGCACGAATGAGGGCGACCTGCGTGTCGAGGGCGCGCGCGGCAAGGTCGACGCCCAGGCGGCGCTGCGCGAGCACGGCGGTTTCCGCGGACAGCACGTTCAGGTACGTGCCCAGGCCCGCCTTGTAGCGCTCGGTGGCGATCTGGTAGGCCGCCTCGGCGCTTTCCTGCGCGTCGTGCTGTTCCTTTTGCTGTCGTGCGATCGACTGCGCCGACGCGACCTGGTCGGCGGTGTCGCGGATCGCGTCCAGCACCGCCGCGTTGTAGCTTTCGATGGCGGCGTCGAGATCGGCATTCTTGCCGCGCAAATTTGCACGCAGCTTGCCGCCTTCGAAGATCGGCAGGCGAATGGCCGGGCCCACGCCCCACTGCTCGCTGCCCGCATGCAGCAGGTGCGGAAAGCCGATGGCCGACAGGCCCGCGAACGCGACGAGGTTGATGTCGGGATAGAACAGCGCCTTCGCGTTCTTCACGTCGTAACCCGCGGCTTCGACACGCAGGCGCGCGGCCACGATGTCGGCGCGCTGGCCGAGCAGGTTGGCCGGCAATTGCGACGGCAGCGCGACTTGCCTCATTTGCGCGACCGCGGGCGTGACATCGATGCGCTGGTTGCCTTGGCCCGTGAGTGCGGCAAGCGCATGACGCGCGATCTCGGCCTGTTCGTTCAGCGCCTCGATCTGCTGGCGCGCCTCGGGCAGCGCACCTTCGCTTTGCCGCAGCTCGAGGTTCGTGTCCAGGCCCGCATGCACGCGATCCTGCACGAGCTTGAGCGACTCCTGGCGCTGCGCGAGCGTGCGCTTCGCCACGCCCAGTTCGTCGTCGATACGCGCGAGCTGGAAATAA
>DATJJL010000444.1:0-4091 GCA_035492155.1 Ramlibacter sp.
CCCGAACCGACGCCCAACGCCACGATGACCGAAGTCCCCTCTCCCGATCCGGTGCCCCCGCTCGAGAATCCCGAGGACAAGCCGAACCAGAAGCGGGACGATGGCGACAAGCCACAGGCGCCGCCGGCCGATGACGAGCCCGGCCGGCGCTACATCCCGATCGATCTGCCCGGACGCGAGCACGCCCCCGAGCGCGTGTGAGCATCAATCGCGCGTGACGCGCAGCAGTTCCTCGCGCGAGGTGATGCCTTCGCGCACGAGGCGCTCGCCGTCTTCGCGCATGAGCGTCATGCCCTGGGCGAGCGAGGCTTCGCGGATGTCGGCCTCGGAGCCGCGGCTGTGAATGAGCTCGCGGATGCGCTCGTTCACCACCATCAGCTCGAACACACCCGTGCGGCCCTGATAGCCCGTGAAGCCGCACTGGTCGCAGCCCTTGCCTTGACACTGCGGACACAGCTTTCGCACGAGGCGCTGTGCCAGCACGCCGAGCAGCGACGAGCTCAAAAGGAAAGGCTCGACACCCATGTCGATCATGCGAGTGACGGTGCTCGCGGCATCGTTCGTGTGAACCGTCGCCAGCACGAGGTGGCCCGTGAGCGAAGCCTGGATGGCGATCTGCGCGGTTTCGAAATCGCGGATCTCGCCGATCATGATGATGTCCGGGTCCTGCCGCAGGATCGCGCGCAGCGCCTTCGCGAAATCCAGATCGATCTTCGGATTGACCTGCGTCTGGCCGATGCCTTGCAGCTCGTACTCGATCGGGTCTTCCACCGTCATGATGTTGCTCGAGCCCGCGTCCATGCGCGCGAGCGATGCGTACAGCGTCGTCGTCTTGCCCGAGCCCGTCGGCCCTGTGACGAGGATGATGCCGTGCGGCTGCGAGATGAGGTGCTCGAACCGCGTGAGCGTGTCGCCCGTCATGCCGACGGCCTCGAGATTGAGCTTGCTCTCGCTCTTGTCCAAAAGGCGCAGCACCGCACGTTCGCCATGCGCGCTGGGCAGCGTGGACACACGCACGTCCACCGCGCGCGTGCCGATGCGCAGGCTGATGCGGCCGTCCTGAGGCAGGCGCTTTTCGGCGATGTCGAGCTCGGCCATGATCTTCAGGCGCGAGATGAGCGCGGCATGCAGCGCGCGATTGGGTTGCACCACTTCGCGCAGCGAACCGTCGACGCGAAAGCGAACACTCGAATGGCGCTCGTACGGCTCGATGTGGATGTCGCTCGCGCCGTCGCGCGCGGCCTGCGTGAGAAGCGCATTGAGCATGCGGATGATCGGCGCGTCGTCGCTGGTCTCCAGCAGGTCTTCGACGGCGGGCAGCTCCTGCATCATGCGCGAGAGATCGGCGTCGTTCTGCACCTCGCTCACGATGGTGGCCGCGCTCGATTCGCCTTGCGAATACGCGACGCTGATGCGCTGCGCGAGCTCCGCGCCGTCGAGCTGCTGCATGGATCGCACGCCATATTTGCGCACGATCTCCGACAGCGCCGACGCGGGCGGCTGCGCGGCATGCCACAGCACGAGCTGGCCGCCTTCTTCTTCCAGCAGCAACTGGTTGCCGCGCGCGAAAGCATAAGGAAGCGGGTAGCGCATGCCGGTGTTCAGCGTCCCAAAGGTGCAGGCACGCCGCGCACGCCCGAGGCGGGCGTCTGCGGCAGCGGCGCTCCCTGCATGGCCGGCATGACGACCGAATTGTTCACGGGCGTGACGATGCTGGGTGTGGGCTGCGCACCGATCTGCTCGCCGCGCATCAGCTCGTAGCGATCCAGCGAAAGGCTGTCGGTCTCGTCCGCATCGCGCAGCACCACGGGCCGCAGGAAGATCATCAGGTTCTGCTTCTGGCGGCTGCGCGTGCGCGACTTGAAAAGATTGCCGACGATGGGCACGTCACCGATCACGGGCACCTTCTGCTCGTTCTCGGAATACGTGTCCGACAGCAGGCCACCGAGCACCACGATCTGCCCGTCCTGCACGAGCACGTTCGATTCGATCGAGCTCTTGTTCGTCGTCGGGCCTTGCAGCGCGTTCACGGTGGAAGCGACGACGCTCGATACCTCCTGGAAGATCTGCAGGCGCACGGTGCCGTTCTCGCTGATCTGAGGACGCACGCGCAGCGTGAGGCCGACGTCCTTGCGTTCGATGGTCTGGAACGGATTGACCGAGCCGTTGCTCGCGCCCGTGTTCGTGAACTGGCCGGTGACGAAAGGCACGTTCTGGCCGACGACGATCTTCGCTTCCTCGTTGTCCAGCGTGAGCAGGTTCGGCGTGGACAGCACGTTGCCCGCGTCGTTGCTCTGAAGGAAGTTCGCGATCGCCGTGAGGACGAACTTGCCCGCGATCTTGCTGACGGCGCCGATGTTGACGCCGTTGGAAGGCAGCACGCTGCCCACCGTGCCGTTCTGCGTCGCGAGGTTCACGATGTTCTGGCCGCCGATCGTGAAGTTGGTCCCCAACACGCCGACGGTGCCGCTGTTCGTGCCGTTCAGCGGCGTCTGCCACTGGATGCCGAATTGCGCGGCCTTGTCGTCGTTCACCTGCGCGATCAGGCCTTCGATGTAGACCTGTGCGCGGCGCGAATCGAGGCGATCGATCACGGCGCGAATCTGCCGGTATTGCGGCTCTGGCGCGGTGATGATCAGTGCGTTGCTCGCCGGGTCGGCCTGGATCTGCCCGCCGGTCTGCACTTGCGCGGCCGGCTGGGTGGGCGCCGTCGCCTGGCTGCTGGCACCGGTGGAGTTCGCGGTCGCGGCGGTGTTCGTCGTAGCGGCCGGTGACGTCGGTGTTCCGGCGCCGGGCGTGGCGCCGGTGCTGGTGGTCATTGCGGCCATCGCAGCGCGCAGCGTGACGGCAAGGCGCGTGGCCTCTGCGTTCTTCAGGTACACGACCCAGATATTGCCGGTCTCGGTGCCGGAAGGCTGGTCGAGTTTTTGCACCAGCGATCGCACGAGGTTCAGGCGCGCAGGATTGGCCGCGCGCACGAGCAGCGAATTGCTGCGCGGCTCCGCGATCACCGCCGTACGCAGCGACGCATCGCCACCGCCGATCACGGGCGCCGCGCCGGGCGCACCGGGAACGCCCCCGGTGGAGCTCGAATCGATCAAGCGCTGCACGACAGGCGCAAGATCGGGCGCGAGCTGATGCTGCAGCGGGATGACGTCGACATCCGTCGAGTTCGACACGTCGAGCGCCGCGATGATGCGCGCGATGCGCTGCAGGTTGTCGGCGTAATCGGTGATCACGAGCGAGTTGTTGCTCGCATTCACATTGATGGTGTTGTTCGGGCTGATGAGCGGGCGCAGGATAGGCACGAGGTTGCCGGCCGGCTCGTAATTGAGGCGGAAGATCTGCGTGACGATCTGCCCGCCCGCCGTGGGCCGCCCGGCGTTCACCGGGCCGCCTTGCAGCTTCGCGTCGGCTTCGGGCACGAGCTTCAGGATGCCATCCGAATCGACCACCGTGAAGCCCGAAAGGCGCAGCGCCGCGAGGAACTGGTTGTACGCGGCCTGCGGCGGCACGGGCTTGTCGGTGGAAAGGGTGATGGTGCCCTTCACTCGCGGATCGACCACGATGTTGCGGCCGGTGATCGCGGCCATCGTGCGCGCGACGGCTTCGATGTCGGCGTTGACGAAATTGAGCGTCACCGGTTCGCGCGATGCGCGTGACGCACGATGCTGCGCCAACGCGCTTGCGCTGGTCAAAGCGAGTACGCAGGTCAGTGCCAGGGCCACCGCGGAACCGGCTTTGCTGGGCCGCTGGTGGCGCCCCCTCGAGGGGGAGACGCCGAAGGCGTTTCGGGGGTGGGTCACGTTTCTTAGCCGAATGAAATGATGGATTTGGCGCCGCTTCTGCGGCCGATGATGTTGAGCAGGTTGGACAGCTGCTCTTCGCGATCGGGCGCCGCAGTGGCGACGCCGTTGAAATGAAAACGCTCGCCGACCCATTGGCCCGACCCGCTCAATTGCAGGCTGCCCTCCAGCGTATCGAGCTGGAGGTTCGGTGTGGCGCCGCCCGTGACCGTCATGCGATAGCTGCCCATGGGCCTCAAGGTCGAAAGGCGCGACGACATGCGCTGCGCCTGCAATTCGGCACGC
>DATJJL010000445.1:0-12156 GCA_035492155.1 Ramlibacter sp.
GAAGGGCACGCCTTGCAGCCAGGCCTCTCGCGTGAGGTAGGCCGCGGGCTTGCGCGTTTCTATGCGCTGCGTGATGAGCTCCTGCACCGTGGCCTGCTGTTGCGGCGACACGGCCACATCGGCAACCCCATCCAGATCGTCAAGCGGGAAGCCAAGCTGCCAGAGCACCAGCCATGCGGCTTCGTCGAAAGCGTTCGTCGTGCCGTGTCCGAAAGCCACGCCAGCGCCCGCGAGCCGCGCAGCGCTCGCTTCGACAAGTTCGATCACTGTCATGTCGAGTGAGCTTCGAGCGCTTCGAGGTTCTCGATCGTGCGGCGGTAGATGTTCTTGAGCTGCTCGATGTCGGCCACGCGCACGTGCTCGTCGATCTTGTGGATCGTCGCGTTGATCGGGCCGAACTCGATCACCTGCGGGCAGATGCGGGAGATAAAGCGCCCGTCGCTCGTGCCGCCCGTTGTCGATAGCTCGGTTTCCACGCCAGTCGTCGAGCGAATCGCGTGCTGGATCGCGCCGACCAGCTCGCCGGGCGTCGTGAGAAAGGGCAGGCCGCCCAGCACCCACGCGATGTCGTAGTCCAAGCCGTGTTTGTCCAACACCGCCAGCACGCGCCTTTGCAGTTCTTCGGGCGTGGACTCGGTGGAGTAGCGGAAATTGAAATCGATCACCACGCTGCCCGGTATCACGTTGGTCGCGCCCGTGCCGCCGTGGATGTTGCTCATCTTCCAGCTCGTGGGCGGGAAGAAATCATTGCCCTTGTCCCATTCGATGGCCGCGAGCTCCGTGAGCGCCGGCACGGCGAGATGGATCGGGTTCTTCGCAAGCTGCGGATACGCGATGTGGCCTTGTACGCCCTTCACCGTGAGCTTCGCGGAGAGCGAGCCGCGCCGGCCGTTCTTGATCATGTCGCCGAGCTTTTCGACCGAGGTCGGCTCGCCGACGATGCACCAATCGAGGCGCTCGCCGCGTTGCTTCAGCTTCTCGCACACGACGACGGTTCCGTCGACGCTGGGGCCTTCCTCATCGCTCGTGATCAGCAGTGCGACGGACAGCTTCGGGTCGGCATGCGCTGCGAGAAACTCCTCGACAGCAACGGTGAAGGCCGCGATCGACGTCTTCATGTCCGCAGCGCCGCGGCCGAAGAGCAGGCCGTCGCGATGCGATGGCGTGAAAGGATCGCTCGTCCATTGTTCGAGCGGGCCGGTGGGCACGACATCCGTGTGACCCGCAAACACCAGCGTGCGTTGCGATTTGCCGGGCCGCTTGGCCCACAGATTCGTGACGCGGAAATTGTCCGGCCCGCTTGCTATGGTTTCGCACGCGAACCCGAGCGGCTTCAGGCGCGCGGCAAGAATCTCCTGGCAGCCGTCATCGGCCGGTGTGACGGAGCGCCGGGAGATGAGCTGTTCGGTAAGGTGAAGCGCACGCGTCACTTAATGCTTCACATCCAGCGTGATTTCAGTGAACGACGGTTCGTCCTGCAGGTCCTCTTCGGAAGCGCCTTCCTCGGGCATGTCCTTGTCCACCGCGGCCATCGAGTTTTGCAGGCGCCATTGCAGGTTGGTCGGCGAATCGGCGTAGGCCAGGCCTTCCTTCTTGTCGATGATGCCGTCGATGATGAGACGGGCGATGTCCTGCTCGAAAGTCTGCGAGCCTTCGGCCATCGACTTTTCCATTGCTTCCTTCACGCCGGAGAAGTCGCCTTTTTCGATCAGCTCGGAGATGAGCTTCGTATTGAGCAAGACCTCCACCGCAGGCGCACGGCCGCCATGGATGGTGCGCAGCAGGCGCTGCGAGACGACGGCTTTGAGCGCAGCAGCAAGGTCGCCGAGCATCGTGGGCCGCACCTCGACGGGGTAGAACGACAAGATACGGTTCAGCGCCTGGTAGCTGTTGTTGGCGTGCATGGTGGCCAGGCACAGGTGGCCCGACTGCGCATACGCGATGGCTGCGGACATCGTCTCGCGATCGCGGATTTCGCCGATCAGGATCACGTCGGGCGCTTGCCGCAGCGCGTTCTTCAGCGCGGTCTGCATCGACTGCGTATCGCTGCCGACCTCCCGTTGGTTCACCACCGACTTCTTGTTCTTGAAAAGAAACTCGACCGGGTCTTCGATCGTGAGGATGTGGCCCGAGGCGCGCTCGTTGCGGTAATCCATCATGGACGCGAGCGTCGTGCTCTTGCCGGCGCCGGTGGATCCCACCATCAGCAGCAGGCCGCGCTTTTCCATGATGAGGTCGCCGAGGATCAAGGGCACGGCAAGACCTTCGAGCGGCGGAATCTCGGTGGTGATGAAGCGGATGACGGCGGCGTACGTGCCGCGCTGGCGCATGGCGGAGAAGCGGAAGTTGCCCACGCCTTCGATCGCCTGGGCCATGTTCAGCTCGCCGGTGGCTTCGAGCTCGTCGATGCGCTTGGCCGGCAGCACCTCGGCGAGCAGCGCCTTGGGCGCATCGGGCGGCAGCAGCTGGTTGTTGATCGGCAGGCACTGCCCGTTGATCTTGATGAGCGCAGGCGCGTGCGCCGACAGGTACACGTCCGACGCCTTTTTTTCCCCCATCAGCCGGAGGATTTTTTCCATCGTGCCGCTCATCGCGTACTCCTCAGTCCCGCAGCAAATCGTTCAATGACGTCTTGGCCCGCGTCTGCGCGTCGACGCGTTTGACGATCACCGCGCAGTACAGGCTGTACTTGCCATCATTGCTCGGAAGGCTGCCGGACACAACCACCGACCCGGACGGAATGCGGCCATAGGTGACGGTGCCTGTGGCGCGGTCGTAGATCTTGGTGCTCTGGCCGATGTACACGCCCATGGAAATCACCGAGTTCTCCTCGACGATCACGCCTTCGACCACCTCGGAGCGGGCGCCGATGAAGCAGTTGTCCTCGATGATGGTCGGATTGGCCTGCAGCGGCTCCAGCACCCCGCCCAAACCGCCGCCGCCGGAGAGGTGCACGTTCTTGCCCCCCTGGGCGCAGGAGCCGACGGTGGCCCACGTGTCGCCCATCGTTCCCTCATCCACATACGCGCCGATGTTCACGTACGAGGGCATCAGGATCGCGCCCTTGGCGATGAAGCTGCCGCGGCGCGCAACGGCCGGCGGCACCACGCGAACGCCGGTGGCGGCCATCTGGTCGGGATCGAGATGCGCGAATTTCGTGGGCACCTTGTCGTAAAAACCCAAATCGCCGGCGCGCATCACCTCGTTGTCGCGCAGGCGGAACGAGAGCAGCACGGCTTTCTTGATCCACTGGTGCACCGTCCATTGGCCGACGGCCTGGCGCGTGGCGACGCGCAATTTGCCCTTGTTCAATTCGGCGATGACGTGTTCGACGGCCTCGGTGATTTCCTTGGGCGCCGAAGCGGCGGAATACTGGGCGCGGTTTTCCCACGCGGTGTCGATGATTTGCTGCAGTTGCTGGGTCATGTTCTGGATTTCACGAATTCAACGATGCGTTGCGCGGCTTCCACGCATTCTGCGGTGTCGGCCACAAGGGCCATGCGCACGCGGCCCGCGCCCGGATTGACGCTCTTGGTTTCGCGGGCGAGATAGCTGCCCGGCAGGACCGTCACATTGTATTGGGCGTAAAGCTCGCGGGCGAAGTCGGCGTCGGAGCCGGGCACGCCCGCCCAGAGATAAAACCCCGCATCGGGCAGCTTCACGTCGAGCACTTCGGCCAGCATCGGCGTGACCTTCGCGAATTTCTCGCGATACAGCTCCCGGTTGTGCACGACGTGCTTTTCGTCCTCCCACGCCGCGATGCTCGCGCGCTGGATGGGCGGCGCCATCGCGCTGCCGTGGTAGGTGCGATAGAGCAGGAATTTCTTGATGTACGCCGAATCGCCGAAGGCAAAGCCGCTTCGCATGCCCGGCACGTTGCTTCGCTTCGAAAGGCTCGTGAACGCAACGAGGCGCCGAAAGTCGCTGCGGCCCAGCGCCATCGCGGCCTGCAATCCGCCCAGCGGCGGTGTGTCGCCGAAGTAGATTTCGCTGTAGCACTCGTCGGACGCGATGACGAAGCCGTACTTGTCCGACAGCTCGAAGAGCTTCTTCCACTCCGAAAGCGGCATCACCGCGCCCGTCGGATTGCCCGGCGAGCACACGAAGACCAATTGCGTGCGTACCCAAACGTCGGCGGGCACTGCATCCCAGTCCACAGCGAAATTGCGAGCCGGATCGCACGGCGCGTAATAGGCCTGCGCCCCTCCGAGCAAGGCCGCGCCTTCATAGATTTGGTAGAACGGATTGGGCACCACGACATAGCCGCCCTTGCTCGCGTCGAGCGCCGTCTGCGCGAAAGCGAAGAGCGCTTCGCGCGAGCCGTTCACCGGCAGCATCTGCGTGTTGGCATCGACGGCCATCAACCCGTATCGCGTGGCCAGCCAACGGCGGAAGGTATCGCGCAAACGCGGCTCACCGGCCGTCAGGGGATAGTTCGCCAAACCATCGAGACCGGCGACGAGCGCGTCCTTGATGAACTGCGGCGTGGGGTGCTTGGGCTCGCCGATGCCCAGGCTGATGGGGCGGTATTTCTCATTGGGCACGATGCCCGCGAAAAGTTGCCGCAGCCGCTCGAACGGGTAGGGCTGCAGCTTGTCGAGCAAGGGGTTCATGCGGCAATTATCCTGCCTTGGTATCGGCCACATCGCGCGGTGGAACTTCGGCAAGGGGTCAGTCACCCAGTCGCATGTTTCAGGCCTCTCCCAGGATCACGATCAAGTTTCTCGAGCACCACGCGCAGATGGCGGCCACTCGCGTCTGCGAGTTCGATCCCACCCATTCGAAAGGCCCGGTCATCGTCGCGCAACGCGTGCTGCAGCCCGCGGGCCTCTACGATTTCGCCGAGGGGCATCTTCGCAAGTTCATCGACCATTTCGTCGTGCCCGAAAACCAGGACGGCGATTCCTGCACCGCCGCGTTGGCACTCATGAAGATACTGGTCCTCAAGGGCCGGGCGCTGTACGAAGTTGCGCAGTGCGCCGATTGGGCGCGCAAGTACAACGACGTTTTCGAGACGCACGCGTCTGCGCGCAACCTGTTCCGCGGCGAGATCACGCTCGAATCAGCGCGCGCGTTGGCGCTTTCCGGCGAAGCACGCGACACGCGCGGCCTGCTCGATCACATGCGCAGATCGCGCGCGACCGTTGGCGCTGCCGAACGCATCGATGTCGCCCTGGCCATGGTCGAGCATCTGGCGGATGCGTCGTCCGGCAAGGCCAGGCAGATTCTCGATCGAATCGACTTGCCCGCCGGCCAAGAGGACGAGGATCTTCTCATCGAGCTCGGGCAGGCACATGCCTTCATCGGCAATGCGGCTGGCGCGCTGTGTTGCATCGACCGCGCGCTGCTCGCGTGCCCACAGTGGAGCGGACGCAGGCACCCGCTGGACATCGTGCTCTCGAAGTTCGCGCATCCTTTGCGGAACGACGAGCTTTTCGCGCCGGTCCTGGCTTTCGCGAACGGCTTCGTCGCGGACATCGTCGCCAACCACGGCAACGATCTGCGCAAGAAGCTGCACCGCCAGCTCGAACGCTGGCCGTTGGCCTAGCGCTCGAAGACATAGCTCCCGCGGGCCGCGGGTATCGATCCGGATCGTGTTTGATCCGCGGGCTGCCAAGGCACGCGCAGCCCGAGCATTTCCGCCAGCTCCTGCGCGTTATCGGGCGCGTGCAGCTTGTCGGTGTTGTCGAAGTAGCAGAAGACGTCGCCCGTCTTCGTCCATTCGCGCGTCAGCGCTGCCCAGCGCGTGAGCTCCTCGTGCGTGTAGCGGCTGCCCCTCACTGCGAAGACGAATCCTTCGGGCGTGTCGTCGGCCCACTGGGTGTAGCTGGTGGGCCATTGCAGAGAGTAGAACGAACCGTTGAGCTCGATGGTGCTGAAGACGCGCGAGGCGTAGTGCAACTCGCGCGACTGCGCCAAACCCTTTGGGGGCCATGAATGGCAGTTTCGCGGTTGATGAAAGCGCGCCCTGCCGGACATTGCCGACGATTCACTCTTACATCAGTCCATGCTCGGACCGACTCCAGCCTTGACCAAGACGCGTCGGGTCTCGTAATTGCTCATCAGCTGGAAGATTTCCTGCGCGGCAGCATGTGCACCGAGAGCGCTGAATTCCCGATCAAGCGTGTTGTCCCAGAGAGCGCTGAGGCTCGGACGCTCGTTGAATCGCTCGGCATCTTCACCGGCGTCGAAGGCCATCACCTTCTGAAGCATCAAATTACCCAATTGCTTCATCAAATCGACCTTGGTTTCCGCGTCGGGTACCGCCTTGATGAGCGCAACGGCGCCTTCGCATGCGGCGTTCAGCAACTGTGTGTATTTGTTTTTCTTTGCCGGATCGTTCTTGGACTTCCGGAGGGCCGCGGGTGTTTTCTCAAGACCTTCGAGGTAAGCCCGAGCCACCGCGGTGGCCTTGTCGACCGGAGGCGCTTGCACCTGTGGCGTTTGCAGTGCCATCAATTGATTGGCGGCAACCATCTCTGACATCGTCGGCGGCGGGCCAGATGACTCAGGGCCGTCCTTGGATTCGTGCGCAGCGTCGTATTCGACGGTGAAGTCATGTCTTTCGCGTAAGTCGTTAGGCGGAAGGGGCTTGCCGCGAGGAACGAGCACATTGACGCGGGTGCCTGGAGTGCGCTCGCGAAGGGCGCGATCGACCAAATCCCGCACCTCGCTTCTGTCTTCGGTGGTCCCGCCTTCGCCTTTGAAGGTCCACTCGTCAAGTTCGGCGATTGCCTCGTTGCCTTTTTTTGCGACCCCGGTTTTGCTCACGGGAGGGGGGACCACCGCGTTCGACCGCTTTCTGCCAGCGTCCATGATGCCTTCTCCATGAAAAGTCGATTGACTTCTTCCGGGCACTGAGTGACAGGGCGCGACGCCAGGTTCCAGGGAAGGCCGGATAACGGCCAAGGTATCATCCGCCAGACCGCGCTGCGCCCTCTGTAGGCGCAGCTTTCTGCCAAGCGAAAACTTCCGATCGGCCGTGCGTCTTACCTCCATCAAGCTTTCCGGATTCAAGTCCTTCGCCGAACCCACCAACTTCATGCTGCCCGGCCAACTGGTCGGGGTTGTGGGGCCCAACGGCTGCGGCAAGTCGAACATCATGGACGCCGTGCGCTGGGTGCTCGGCGAATCGCGCGCCAGCGAGCTTCGCGGCGAATCGATGCAGGACGTCATCTTCAACGGCACGACGACGCGCAAGCCCGCGTCGCGCTCGTCGGTGGAGCTGGTGTTCGACAACGCCGACCATCGCGCGGGCGGGCAGTGGAGCCAGTTCGCCGAGATCGCCGTCAAGCGCGTGTTGACGCGCGACGGCACCAGCAGCTACTACATCAACAACCAGCCCGTGCGCCGGCGCGACGTGCAGGACGTTTTCCTCGGCACGGGCCTGGGCCCGCGCGCCTACGCGATCATCGGCCAGGGCACGATCAGCCGCATCATCGAATCGAAGCCCGAAGAGCTGCGCCTTTTCCTCGAAGAAGCCGCGGGCGTGTCGAAGTACAAGGAACGCCGCCGCGAGACCGAGAACCGCCTGCAGGACACGCGCGAGAATCTGACGCGCGTCGACGACATCCTTCGCGAACTCAATGCCAACCTCGACAAGCTGGAGAAGCAGGCCGAAGTGGCGCAGCAGTACAACGCGCTCAATGCCGAAGCTACGCTCAAGCAGCAGCAGCTGTGGTTCCTGAAGCGAAGCGAGAGCGAAGCCGACCAGGGCAAGATCAAGGCCGACGCTGAGAAAGCGATCAACGACCTCGAATCGCGCACGGCTGATTTGCGCCGCATCGAATCCGATCTGGAGACGATTCGCCAGGCGCACTACGCCGCGGGCGACCAGGTAAACCAGGCGCAAGGCTCTCTCTACGAAGCGAGCGCGGAGGTCGGTCGGCTCGAGGCGGAGATCCGCTTCGTCGTCGAAGGCCGCCAGCGTGTCGAGCAGCGCCTCGTGCAATTGAAAGAGCAGACGGCGCAATGGTCTGCTCGCAAGGACGAAGCCGCTGCAGAAATCGAAACGCTCGCGGGCCAGCAGGTCGAAGCCGAAGAGAAGGCGGCGTTGCTCGCGGCGCAGCTCGAAGAACACGACACGCATTTGCCCGAGCTGGAAGACCAGCTTCGGCAAGCGCAGGCGAAAGCTAGCGAGCAGCGCGGCAACGTCGCGCAGGTGCAGCAGCAGATACAGGTGCTCGCTGCGGACCAGCGCAACATCGAAGAGCAATCACGCCAGCTGAATGTGCGTCGCGAAAGGCTTGTGGCCGACAAGAACGCACTCGCCGCGCCGGACGAAACACGTCTGACCAATCTGCAGCAGCAGTTGGCAGCGGCGCAGGAAGCGGCAGAGACGGCTGATGCGCGCCTGCATGAATTGCAGGAGCAGGTGCCGCAACTCGACGAAGACCGCCGCGCAAAGCAGAACGCGGTCAACACCGAAAGTCACAAGCAAGCCGATTTGTCCGCACGCATGGAGGCGCTCAAGGCGTTGCAGGAAAAAGTGCGGACCGACGGCAAGCTGCGTCCGTGGCTGGCCAAGCATGGCCTTGAGAATCTCCAGGGACTGTGGAGCCGCATCCACATCGAGCAGGGTTGGGAAAACGCGCTGGAAGCCGCGCTGCGCGAGCGCATGAACTCGCTGGAGATTTCGCGGCTCGACATGGTCCGCGCTTTCGGCAACGATGCGCCGCCGGCGAAGCTCGCGTTCTATTCGCCGCCGCAAGCTGCTGCGCCTGAAGCTGCGTCGGCGATGCAGCGGCTCTCGGACCTGCTGCGCCTGAATGACGCCGGCCAGAAGGCGTTGCTCACCGACTGGCTGCACGGCTGTTACACGGTGCCTTCGTTCGAGGAGGCACTGGCCTCGCGCGAGAAGCTCGCTGCCGGCGAAGTGATCTACGTGAAAAGCGGCCACGCGGTGACGCGCCACAGCGTGAGCTTCTACGCGCAGGATTCCGAGCAGGCCGGCCTGCTCGCTCGCCAGCAGGAAATCGAAAATCTCGAGAAGCAATTGCGCGCGCAATCGCTCATCGCCGAAGAGGCTCGCACGGCGTTGGTCCGCGCCGAGGCCGCGTACAGCGATGCATCGCAACGGCTCGTCACAACGCGACGCGACGCCGCAGAGACTCAATCCAAAGCGCACGAACTGCAGGTCGAAACGCTGCGCCTCACGCAGCTTGCGGAACAGACCCGCGCCCGCAGCGAACAGATCGGCGCCGATCTCGGCGAAGTCGACGCGCAGCTCGAACAATTGCAGGAGCGCCGCGTCACGGCCGAAGCGAAGTTCGAAGAGCTCGACATGCAACTGGCCGACAGCCAGGAGCGTCACGCGCAATTGGACGAGCGCGTGATCGATGCCGAGCGCAAGCTGGCCGAAGCGCGCGAGAAGCATCGCAGCCTGGAGCGTGAAGCGCAGGAGGCGCAGTTTGCGCAGCGCTCGGTGGAAGCACGCAAGGGCGAGCTGCAACGCGCCATCGAAACGGCCAGCCAGCAGATGGCGGCGATCACCGACGAAGAGTCGCGTGCGAAGGACGAACTCGCTCGCCTGACGGACGCCGCCGCGCAGGCGGGTTTGCAATCCGCGCTGCAGCTGAAGTCCGAGCGCGAGCAAGCGCTGGGTGCGAAGCGAAGCGAATACGACGACCTCACCG
This sequence comes from Ramlibacter sp., assembly GCA_035492155.1. Classification (GTDB taxonomy): domain Bacteria; phylum Pseudomonadota; class Gammaproteobacteria; order Burkholderiales; family Burkholderiaceae_C; genus Ramlibacter. The sequence goes on from DATJJL010000445.1 coordinate 9,636, forward strand.
CGAAGCTGCGCGCGAGCGACGAGCGTCGCATGCAGCTGGAGCGCGAGCTCGATCCGCTGCGCCAGCGCATCACCGATTTCCAGCTGAAGGAGCAGGCCGCGCGCTTGGGCTTCGAGCAGTATTCGCAATTGCTCACCGATGCGCAGGCCGATCTCGAAGCCGTTGCAAAGTCGATCGAAGAAGGCAAGGTGCGCTTGGCGGGACTGCAGGGCGACATCGACCGCTTGCACCGCGACATCGCTGCACTTGGCGCGGTGAACCTCGCGGCCCTGGAAGAGCTCACGACGGCGCGCGAGCGCAAGCAATTCCTCGATGCGCAGACTGCCGATTTGACCGAAGCGATCACGACGCTGGAAGACGCGATCAAGAAGATCGACGGCGAAACGCGCGAGCTGCTCGGCTCCACCTTCAACACCGTCAACGAGCACTTCGGCCGCATGTTCCCCGAGCTCTTCGCGGGCGGCAACGCGAAGCTCGTGATGACCGGCGATGAAATCCTCGATTCGGGTGTGCAGGTGATGGCCCAGCCGCCCGGCAAGAAGAACCAGACCATCCATTTGCTCTCCGGCGGAGAGAAAGCATTGACGGCCATCGCGCTGGTGTTCGCGATTTTCCAGCTGAACCCGGCGCCTTTCTGTTTGCTCGACGAGGTGGACGCGCCGCTGGACGACGCCAACACCGAGCGCTACGCGAAGCTCGTGGGCTCGATGGCGAAGGAGACGCAGTTCCTCTTCATCTCGCACAACAAGATTGCAATGGAGATGGCCGAGCAGCTCATCGGCGTGACGATGCAGGAGCAGGGGGTTTCGCGCATCGTGGCGGTGGACATGGAATCGGCCGTGTCGATGGCGGAGGCCGCATGACCGCTCGTGTCATCCCGGCGCAGGCCGGGATCGTTGGCGGTCGATCGATCACGCGGCATCCATGGCCAACGACCCCGGCCTGCGCCGGGGTGACAGCGGAATGAGCGGGTTCACGGTCGGAGTCGCGATGCTCGGCGGGGTCGTGCTCGCGTCCCTCGTTGCGTACAACGCGTGGGTCTCGCGCCGCAACTCGCCGCGCCAGCCCGATGCGCCGGTGGCCGCTGCAACAGAACCTGTCGAGCCCACGATGGGAAGCGAGCCGGTGCTCGGCGATGAGCCCACGCTTCCGCCCGTCGACAAGAAGCCACCGCTCGATCCGCTGATCGATGCGATCGCGCCGATTGCAGTTGATGCGCTCGTATCGGGCGACGCGGCCATCGCGGCGATGCCACCCACGCGCCGCGCAGGCAGCAAGCCTTTCGCCATCGAAGGACAGAACGACGCGACGCAGAAGTGGGAGCCGCCACGTCCAGGCCAGCGCTACAGCGCGTTTCAAGCCGGCGTGCAGCTGGCCAATCGCACCGGGCACCTGAACGAGATCGAGTTCTCCGAATTTGTCGTGAAGGCGCAGCAGTTCGCCGACACGGTAAATGGCTCGCCGGATTTTCCGGAAATGCTCGATGAAGTTGCGCGTGCGAAGGAGCTCGACCAGTTTGCGAGCGAACATGACGCGCAACTTGGCTTCACGTTGCGCGCGAAGGCGGCGGCATGGAGCCCGGGCTATGTGCAACAGAACGCGGCCCGGCTCGGCTTCGTGCCGGGCGTGATCCCCGGCCGGCTCGTCCTGCCAGCGAGCAAGGTGGGCGCACCGCCGGTGCTTGTTCTCACGTTCGACACACAAGCCGCGATGGCCGAAGACCCGGCGCAGTCCGCGCTTCGCGAACTCACGCTCAGCCTCGATGTGCCGCAGGTGCATCGCAGCGAACAGCCGTTTGTGCGCATGCGCGACGCCGCCATCGCGCTTGCCGCGTCGATGGAAGGCATCATCACCGACGACAAGGGCGACATCATCCGCGCCGAAGGGCTGGACGTGATCGGCTCGCACCTCGAGAAGCTGTACGACATTCTCGAAGAGCACGATCTTGCTGCGGGGTCGCAGCAGGCGCGCAGGCTGTTCTCATAGCGATGGTTACGCCAAAGATCGAAGAGCGCGCCGCAGCCCTGCGCGAGCTGCTCCACCATCACGCGCACCGCTACTACGTCCAGGACGAGCCTGAAATCCCGGACGCGGAATACGACAAGCTCTTTCGCGAACTGCAAAAGATCGAGGAAGAGCACCCCGAGTTGCGCACGCCCGACTCGCCCACCCAGCGCGTGGGCGGCAAGGCGCTCGAAGGTTTTGCGAAAGTGCGGCACAAGGTGCCGATGCTGTCGATCCGCACCGAGACCGACATCGAAGCGAGCGGCGCGCGCAATTTCGACGGCCGCGTTCGGCGCGAGCTCGAGCTCAAGGAGGATGGTGCGCCGATCGAATACGTCGCAGAGCTGAAGTTCGACGGTCTTGCGATCAACCTGCGCTACGAAGACGGCGTGCTCGTGCAGGCCGCAACGCGAGGCGATGGCGAGATTGGCGAGGACGTCACGCAGAACATTCGCACCGTCGGGCAGATTCCGCTGCGGCTTCAAAGCGATGCACCTGCGATCCTCGAAGTGCGCGG
>DATJJL010000446.1:0-6863 GCA_035492155.1 Ramlibacter sp.
GAACGCGCGAAGGCGCTGGATATGCCTGTCGTGTGGGCGCATCACGTGGGCGGCCAGGACGAGATCGTGTTCGACGGCGCATCGTTCGCCGTGGCTGCGAACGGCACGCTCGCAAGCCGCGCGCCCAGCTTCCAGGAAGACTTGTACATGCTGCAGCTCGAGCGTGTGCAGGGGCGCATCGTGGTGTCCGGCCCGATGGCGCACGAGCGCAGCCCCGAGGCCGAGCTGTGGGATGCCCTCGTGCTCGGCGTGCGCGACTACGTGAACAAGAACGGTTTTCCGGGCGTGCTGCTCGGCCTGTCGGGCGGAATCGATTCGGCGCTGGTGCTGGCGATTGCGGTCGATGCGCTCGGCCGCGATCGCGTGCGTGCAGTGATGATGCCGTCGCCGTACACCGCCGATATTTCGTGGATCGACGCACGCGACATGGCGGCGCGGCTGGGCGTGCGCTACGACGAGATTTCGATTGCCCCGGAGTTCGATGCCTTTCGCCATTCGCTCGCGAAGGAATTCGCGGGCATGCCCGAAGACGCGACGGAGGAGAACATCCAGGCGCGCATCCGCGGCGTTTTCCTCATGGCGCTGTCGAACAAGTTCGGCAGCATCGTGCTGACCACGGGCAACAAGAGCGAGATGGCCACGGGCTATTGCACGCTCTACGGCGACATGGCAGGCGGCTTCGCGGTGATCAAGGACGTGCTGAAGACGACCGTGTTCAAGCTTGCGCGCTGGCGCAACGTGCACGATCCGTACGGCACGGGCATCAGCCCGATCCCCGAACGCATCATCACGCGACCGCCCAGCGCGGAGCTGCGGCCCAATCAAGTCGACCAGGACAGCCTGCCGCCTTACGAGACGCTCGACGCGATCCTTGAGCGCTACATGGAAAACGACGAAGGCGTCGAGGAAGTGATCGCCGCGGGTTTCGATCGCGCCCTTGTCGAGCGCGTCGCGCGCCTGATCCGGGTCAATGAATACAAGCGTCGCCAGGCGCCGGTGGGCATCCGCGTGACCCATCGCAGCTTCGGCAAGGATTGGCGCTACCCCATTACTGGTAAATTCAAAGCCTGACCGATCCCAAGGACGCCGCACCCATGAAGCAGATCACCGCCATCGTCAAACCTTTCAAGCTCGAGGAAGTACGCGAGGCACTCGCCGAATGCGGCGTCACCGGCCTCACGGTGACGGAAGTGAAAGGCTTCGGCCGCCAGAAGGGCCACACCGAGCTTTATCGCGGCGCGGAGTACGTGGTCGATTTCCTGCCGAAGGTGAAGGTCGAAGTCGTGGTGAAGGACGACGACGTCGAACGCTGCGTCGATGCGATCGTCAAGTCGGCTCGCACGGGCAAGATCGGTGACGGCAAGATCTTCGTCACATCGGTCGAGCGCATCGTGCGTATCCGCACCGGCGAGATCGACGAAACGGCGATCTGACGATCAGATCTGCGAGAAATCCGTTCCGTGGGCCGAGAGCCCCGTGGATTGGATCAATGCGGGCAAGAGCGATTTCACGTCTGTGCCTACACGCACCAGGTCCATCTGCCAGTTGTTCATGAATTCGTCGCGCACGGTCGCGGCGAGAAAAGCCAGCAGCGCGTCGTAATAGCCGTTGACGTTGAGCAGGCCGATGGGCTTGTCGTGGTAGCCGAGCTGGCGCCACGTCCAGACTTCGAAGAACTCTTCCATCGTGCCGATGCCGCCGGGCAACGCGAGAAACGCATCGGCCCGCTCGGCCATCATGCGCTTGCGCTCGTGCATGTTTTCGACGACGTGCAGTTCGGTGCAATCGCGCTTGGCAAGTTCACGCTGCACCAGCGCCTGCGGAATGACTCCGATCACCGTGCCGCCGGCTGCAAGCGTGGCGTCGGCGACGATGCCCATCAGGCCCGCGTTGCCTCCGCCGTAGACGAGCTGACCGCCTTTGCCGCCTATCCAGCGGCCCACGTCGGCAGCAAGAGTCTTGAAGCCGTCCACACGGCCCGTGCGCGATCCGCAGTAAACGCACAGGGAGAAGGCCGCGCTCATGCGCCGAACCTCGCGTACAGCGCGCCAATCCAGATGCCGGCGCACAGCACCACCGACAGCAGCACGGCCGCGCTGCCCATGTCCTTCGCTCGCTTGGAAAGCTCGTGCCATTGGGGGCCGATGCGGTCGATCGCGTTTTCGATTCCGGTGTTCAGGAGCTCGACGATCAGGATCAGCATCGTCGAGCCGGCGAGCATCGACACCTCAAGCCACGTGCGTCCCAGCCAGAACGAAGCCGGAACCAGCACGATTGCCGCAATCGCCTCTTGCCTGAACGCAGTTTCGCGCCATCCGGCGCGCAGGCCCGCGAGCGAAAACTGCGCCGCACGCCAGATGCGATCGAGCCCCGATCGACGTTTCTGCTGCTCGGCGGGCGCGATCAAGTTATCCTGGGTTGACGACATGCGCCGATTGTCGCCGACGCGAATGAAGCGACGAGTTACGCGGGAACGAGCCGCGTGCCTGCCAGAACGTCGTGCCAGAACTGGCGATCGGCACGCAGCAGCGAGAGGGCAGACCAGACGATGGCCCACATGAAAACCGCACCGGCGCTCGCCTCGAGCATCGAGGCGCCTGCAAGGCCGAACGACTTGAGAGCCGCCACCAGTGCGAGTGGAGGCGCTATCCAGACCCACGCGAGCACATAACGCACGCACGCACGGCCGGGCGTGAGCGGGCGACCGTTCGCGTCCTCGATGCGCATGCGCCAGACGCGCATAGCCAGCGTTTGGCCATTGACCCAACAGTAGATGAAGTAACCCCCGAGGGTGAGAAAGCAGACGGCCAGAAGAATTGAGCGCCGATGCGACAAGCCAGGTGCGGCTGTGGTGATGAGCGAAAAGATGGCCACGACGAGCAGCACCACAGCGTCTGCCACGAGCCAGTCGTACAGCAGGCTGCCCAACCTGCGGTGCAATGGCGGTGCGATCACCACTAGTCGGGTGTGCCCGCCTGCGGCGGCAACGCCGGGGTCGGATTCGGCTGCGGAAGCAAGGTGTTCCGGTCCACCTGGTTCGGGGCGGCCGCGATTCGCGGTGCCTTGGCGTTCGCGGTGCGATGGTGCTGCGGCTTCGGCACCACTGCGAGCTTCTCGACCGGCGCGGGCTTCAGCGCTGCAGCAGTCGACGGGGGCTTGGTGGCTCGCGAGGCAAGCTTTTTCTTTTCGTCGGGAGACAGCGCCTGGTAGGCCTCCCATTTAGCCTTCTTGTCGTCGGGCGATATCTTCTTGGCGGCGCCGTAGTTCAGCCGGGCGATCGACCGCTGCTGCGGACTGAGCGACGCCCATTCCGTCATGCGGCTGTGCAGTTTGGACTGCTCTTCGCCGGACATCCTGGGGAAGTTCGATGACAGGGCGATCCATTTGCGTTTTTGCGCGACGTTGAGCGTGTCCCAGTGCGCGGCCAAAGGCGCAAGAGCCTGCTGTTGTCCGGCCGAGAGTTCCCGCCACAGCGGCTGTGTGACGATTTTCCGACCCGCCGTCGCTCCCTTGCCGTTCCTGCCCGGGGCCGATGCTGTGTGCAGCGCCGACGGATGCGCAGCGGATGCGCTGGCGGATGCCGCAGCGGATGCGGGCGCGGCGGCCTGCGCCGCGACGATCGCCGGGACAGCGAGGCAGAAGGCGATCAGCAGGACCGGGACCGGTCGGAGCCCCATGCAATTATTCCTGGCCGGTTTGCTTGAGGAACTGGATGAAGCCGGGATCGGCATAGGCGGCCGGCGGCAGGTCGTCCGTGAGAAGGGCAGCATCGACCTCCGCGACTTCGCTCGCGCGGCGTTCGTTCTGGATGGTGTGGATGAGGATGAGGCCCGCCACAAGCGCCAGCAAGGGAAGGATCGAAGCGACGAGGCCCCAAAGGGACACGTGCTCGTCGGCGGACATCACACCTGCGCCGCCGGAGGCCGACAGCGTGGCGGCCGTACGCAGGCCAGAGACGCGTTTACGCTTGGCGACGGCTTGCATGCGAACTGCGCGCAGGCGTTCCGAAACCTCGTAGGGCAACTCGTGGGCGCCGCTTGACAGCCGCGCGGCAACCCGGCGGCCGAAACGGTCCTGCACTGGGGTGGGCTGAGTGCTGTTCATAGTTGTATTCCCTTTGCCTTCAGTGCCTTACTGAGGGCCTGGACTGCGCGGGAGCAGTGGGTCTTGACACTGCCTTCCGAGCAGCCCATGGCCGCCGCCGTTTCGGCCACGTCCATGTCTTCCCAGTAACGCATCAGGAAGGCCTCGCGTTGACGTCCCGGTAACTGCTGGATTTCCGATTCGATCTCCCGCAGGATTTGTGCCCGGCGGGTGCTGTCTTCGGCGCTCTCCGTCTGCTGAGAGCTATTCTGGACTGCAAAAGTTTCGAGCAGGTCGAAACTGCCGTCATCGCCCTCCACCTCGAAGTCGCTCATGTTCGAGAAGAGGGCGTTGCGCGTCTTCTGCCGGCGGAACCAGTCGAGCGTGCAATTCGACAGGATTCGCTGGAACAACATCGGCAGCTCGCCGGGCGGCTTGTCGCCGTAATGTTCGGCAAGCTTCATCATCGAGTCCTGCACGATGTCCAGCGCCGCCTCCTGGTCGCGGACGTGGTAGACCGAGCGTTTGAATGCCCGTCTTTCGACGCTCTTCAGGAAGTCGGAGAGTTCTTGTTCGGTGGCCAAGGAATTGCGGGCTGTCTCTTCGGACCTTTGTTTGCGCGGGACTTTTGCGCCTCACGGCGCGCGGGCGGCGGCGATTATCGCATCGCGCAAATTGGGGCAGGACAGGCGTTTGCCCGTGGATGTGTTGCAGTGCGATAATGCGCCTGCAAGTCAAAAGGCAAACGAGCCTTGGTCCGGCGGCGCAATCGGCCCGCCCATGGCCACTGGTTCTAAGTCCCATACCGGCCTCACAAGGGTCCGCGAGGGGCACTTCAGGTTTTCTCATTGAGAAATTCGCAGAGGTTCAAGATGGAAATTTCAAAGGCGGAGATCACCTCCGCAGCGGCCGCCACGGCCGGGCACAACACGTCTTCCCAGGAGCTTCGCGGCGCCGAGATCCTCGTCAAGGCACTTCAGGCCGAAGGCGTCAAGTACGTCTGGGGCTATCCGGGCGGCGCAGTCCTCCACATCTACGACGCGTTCTACAAGCAGGACACGATCCAGCACGTCCTGGTGCGGCATGAGCAGGCGGCAGTCCACGCGGCGGATGGCTATGCACGCGCAACCGGCGACGTCGGCGTCGCTCTGGTCACGTCAGGCCCCGGTGTCACCAATGCCGTCACCGGCATCGCCACTGCATACATGGATTCGATCCCGATGGTCGTCATCACGGGCCAAGTGCCTGTGCCCGCGATCGGGCTGGATGCCTTCCAGGAATGCGACACCGTCGGCATCACGCGGCCGATCGTCAAGCACAATTTCCTCGTCAAGGACGTGCGCCAGATGGCCGAGGTTCTGAAGAAGGCCTTCCACATTGCGCGCAGCGGACGCCCCGGCCCTGTGGTGGTGGACATCCCGAAGGACGTCTCGTTCAACAAGACTCCGTACCACGGCTATCCGCAGAACGTGGAAATGCGCTCGTACAACCCGGTGCGCAAGGGCCACGGCGGGCAAATTCGCAAGGCACTGCAACTGCTGATGGCGGCCAAGCGCCCGTACATCTACACGGGCGGCGGCGTCATCCTCGGCAACGCGACGCAGGAGCTGCGCACGCTCGTCGACCTCCTCGGCTATCCGGTCACGAACACGCTGATGGGCCTGGGCGCAATGCCGGGCACCGACCCCAAGTTCCTGGGCATGCTCGGCATGCATGGCACGCTGGAAGCGAACAACACGATGCAGAACTGCGACGTGCTGCTCGCCGTCGGCGCGCGCTTCGACGACCGCGTGATCGGCAACCCGAAGCACTTCGCGCAGAACGAACGCAAGATCATCCACATCGACATCGACCCGTCGTCCATTTCCAAGCGCGTGAAGGTCGACATCCCGATCGTCGGCGACGTGAAGGACGTGCTCTCCGAGCTGATCGCGATGGTGCGCGAGGCCGGCGTGAAGCCCGACCAGCAGGCGCTTGCCGAGTGGTGGGCACAGATCAATGAGTGGCGCAAGCGCGATTGCCTGAAGTACGACCGCAAGAACACCGATGTGATCAAGCCGCAGGCCGTGGTCGAGACGCTGTGGAACATGACGAAGAACGAAGACGTCTATGTGACGTCGGACGTCGGCCAGCACCAGATGTGGGCCGCGCAGTATTACAAGTTCAACGATCCGCGCCGCTGGATCAACTCGGGCGGGCTGGGCACGATGGGCGTCGGCATTCCGTACGCGATGGGCATCAAGCTCGCGAGGCCGAAAAGCGAGGTGTTCTGCATCACGGGCGAAGGCTCGGTGCAGATGTGCATCCAGGAGCTTTCCACCTGCCTGCAATACAACACGCCGATCAAGATCGTGTCGCTGAACAACCGCTACCTCGGCATGGTGCGGCAGTGGCAGGAGCTCGACTACGAAGGCCGCTACAGCCACAGCTACATGGACGCGCTGCCCAATTTCGTGAAGCTCGCCGAAGCCTATGGCCACGTGGGCATGTTGATCGAGCATCCGCGCGACATCGAGCCTGCGCTGAAAGAAGCGCGCAAGCTGAAGGACCGCACGGTCTTCATGGATTTCCGCACCGACCCGACCGAGAACGTCTTCCCGATGGTGAGGGCGGGCAAGGGCATCACCGAGATGCTTCTGGGCTCCGAGGACCTGTAAACCAAGCAACCGTAAGGCGGCGAACCTATCGCGCACCGAGCCTGCGGCTTACCGGCCGCAGGGGAGGGTGCCGAGATGGCAAGCCGGAGGACACATGAAACACATCATCGCAGTGCTGCTGGA
>DATJJL010000447.1:0-2583 GCA_035492155.1 Ramlibacter sp.
GCGCTGCGGCAACTCGGGCACATCGAGCCCGCCACACAAAAGCGTCGCGCCTTCCTTCGTGCCGAGCTCGATGTAGCTGCGCACCTTCGCAAGATGGCCTTGCGACACCATGGGCCCGATGATCGTTTGCTCATCGAGCGGATCGCCCACGCGGATCTTCTTCGCGCGCTCGACGAACTTGCGCGCGAAGTCGGCGTAGATCGACTTCTGGACCAGGATGCGCGAGCCCGCCGTGCAGCGCTCGCCGTTGTTCGAGAAGATCATGAACACAGCGGCGTCGAGCGCGCGATCGAGGTTCGCGTCGTCGAAGATCACGACGGGCGACTTGCCGCCCAGCTCCATCGAGAATTTTTTCAGCCCCGCTTCCTTGACGATGCGATTGCCGGTGGCTGTCGAGCCGGTGAACGAGATCGCGCGCACATCCGGGTGTCGCACGAGCGGCTCGCCCGCCTGCTTGCCCCAGCCGTGCACGAGATTCAGCACGCCGGGCGGAATGCCGGCTTCGAGCGCGAGCTCGCCCAGGCGCGACGCAGTGAGCGGTGAGAGCTCGCTCATCTTCAGCACGGCGGTGTTGCCGAAGGCGAGACACGGCGCGACCTTCCACGTCGCGGTCATGAAAGGCACGTTCCACGGCGAGATCAGCGCGCACACGCCCACCGGATGGAAGAGCGTGTAGTTCAGGTGCGTGTCCGTCGGGTATGTGTGGCCGTCCACGCGAACGCACATCTCGGCGAAGTAATAGAAGTTGTCCGCGGCGCGCGGCACGAGCTGTTTGCCCGTCTGCGCGATGACCTGGCCGGTGTCGTTCGTTTCCAAGCGCGCGATCTCCGGCACATTGGCCGCGATGAGATCGCCGAGTTTGCGGATGAGCTTCGCGCGCTGCACGGCAGGCATCCCGGCCCATTTCGGAAATGCGTCTTTCGCAGCGCGCACGGCTGCATCCACTTCGGCCTCGCCGCCCGAAGCAACTTCCGCCAGCTGCTCCTGCGTGGCGGGGTTCAGGCTCTCGAAGTAATCGCGGCCCGCGACCGGTTTGCCGTTGATGAGGTGGTCGATTCGCATGGCGGTGTTTCCGTGTGGCCTTCGAGTGCAATCACTTCGTCGAGCAGGCGATAGAGCTCGCCGAGCTTGGCTTTGCCCAGCTCGCGCTCCATCCACGCGTAATGCGCTTCGACGGTGTACGAAAGTTTTAGGGCGAGCTTGCGTCCCTTGGCCGTGGCTTCGATGACGGTGCGGCGCTGGTCTTCGGGGTCGCGCTCGCGGCGCACGAGCCCGTCGCGCTCCATGCGCGCGAGCACGCCGGTGAGGCTGGGCCCCAGAATGAACGCTTCGCGCGCGACTCGGCCTGTCTCGACCGTGCCGTGCTCACCGAGCACGCGCAGCACGCGCCACTGCTGGTCCGACAGGCCGTGGCCGCGCAAGCTGGGCCGCGTGTGCGCCATCACGGCCTCGCGCGCCTGAAGCAGCAGGCGGGGCAAATTGCGGTGCGTGAACGCGGTGGTGGCCATGGCGAGGCGAATTAGTTAACATGTTAAATGAATCGCCGCGGGGCGCAACTGGAGATTTCCACATGGACCTGCACATCGCCGGCCGCAAGGCCATCGTCAGCGCATCGTCGCAAGGGCTGGGCAAGGCATGCGCGTTGTCGCTGTCGCGCGAGGGCGTGAAGGTCTTCATCAACGGCCGTCATGCGGACAAGCTGCAGGCGACAGCGGACGAGATCCGCCGTGAATCCGGCAACGAGGTCGTGCCCGTTGTCGCGGACATCATGACGGAAGCGGGCCGCGCCGCACTCATTGCTGCTTGCCCCGATGCCGACATCCTCGTCACCAACAACGCCGGCCCGACGCCCGGCAAGTTCGAGGACTGGGACCACGACGCCTATATCGCCGTGTTCGAGCAGAACATGCTGCCCGCAGTGCTCCTGATCCGCGCACTCGTGCCCGGCATGCGGGCGCGAAAATTCGGGCGCATCGTGAACATCACGTCGGCGATGGTGAAGTCGCCCAATCCGCATCAGGGCCTGTCGACCGCCGCGCGAACGGCGCTCACGGCCGTGTGCAAGGCGATCTCGCGCGAGACCGTGGTCGACAACGTGACGATCAACAACCTGCTGCCCGAGCGCATCGACACCGGCCGCCAGCAATACCTGATCGAACGCCAGGCCAGGATCGACGGCAGCACGCTCGATGAAGCGCGCACCAAGCTCACCGACACGATTGCTGCAAAGCGCTTCGGCCGGCCCGAGGAGTTCGGCGACATGTGCGCGTACTTGTGCAGCGCGCAGGCTTCGTACATCTGCGGACAGAACATCCAGCTGGATGGCGGCTCGTACCGGGGGATCGTCTAGCCCTAAACTCGCCGCGTGGCGAAAGAAAAGACGACATACACCTGCACCGAGTGCGGCGGCACCAGCCCACGCTGGCTGGGCAAGTGCCCGCAATGCGAGGCCTGGAACACGCTGATCGAGACGGTACCCGAGCAGCCCGTGGTCGGGCGCAATCGCTTCGCGTCGCTGGCCAAGACCTCCGAAGTCGCGATGCTGTCGGAGATCGAAGCGAGCGAAGTGGAGCGCCAGCCCAC
>DATJJL010000448.1:0-4546 GCA_035492155.1 Ramlibacter sp.
GACCTCTGGAGCAAGCACGCGAACAAGATCGCGCTGCAGGATCGAAGCGGGCTGGCCGTACGCGAGCGCGCCCCGCTATTCGGTGTGGTGAGCCGGCTCACTTCGCAAAAAGGCATCGACCTTGTGCTCGGCGCGGCCGACTCCATCGTGGAGCGCGGCGGGCAGATGGTCGTGCTCGGGCAAGGCGAGCTTGCCCTGCATGAAGCACTACGAGCCGCCGCACAGCGGCATCCGCAAGGTATCGCAGTGCGATTCGGTTTCGACGAGGCGCTCGCGCATCGCATCGAAGCAGGCATCGATTGCTTCCTCATGCCTTCGCGCTTCGAGCCCTGCGGATTGAACCAGATGTATAGCCAGGCCTACGGCTCGCCGCCCATCGTGTCGCCTGTCGGCGGTTTGAAGGATTCGGTGATCGATGTCGACGACGATCCCGTCGCAGGCAGCGGCTTCGTGATGACCTCCTGCGATGCAGAAGGGTTTGCCGATGCGCTCGATCGCGCGTTCTTCGCATATTCCGATCCCGCGATCTGGGAGCGCATCCAGCGCAACGGCATGACGCGGCACTTCGGCTGGGAAGATCGTGCGCAGGACTATGTCGAGATTTACGAACGTGCACTGGTGAACGCGCGTCGCTAGCGCTCAGGTCGGGCAGCCGATGCCCTCGCCCGTTACGTTCTCGCCGAGGAAATCGAGGAAGCGACGGATTGCCGGCACCAGCCCACGCCGCGAAGGAAACACCGCGTGGATCACGCTCGGTGGCGGCGCCCAGCCGGGCAGCACTTCCTGCAGCTTGCCCTCGCGAATGTCGCGATGAACCATGTAGTCGGGCAAGAGGCTGATGCCCGTGCTGTCGAGCACGGCGTATCGCAGTGTGAGCAGGTCGTCCGCGGTGAAGCACGGCTTGTGCTGCAACGTGAACTCGCGGCCGTGCGGGCCTTTCAAATGCCAGCTCGCGCGGCCATCCGCGGCCGACATCGTCACCGAAGGCAATTTGTGCAGATCCTCGACATGCTCGGGCCGTCCCTCGCGGCCGAGCAGCGCGGGACTCGCCACGAGCAGACTTTGCGTCTGCGCAAGCTTCTTCACGATGAGGCTGCCGCTGTCGTCCACCGAAGGCCGCACACGCAGCGCGACATCCACGCCTTCCTGCACGAGATCGACCACGCGATTGGTCACGATCATGTCGATGCGCACGTGCGGATGGTCCTGCAGGAATTTGGGAAGGATCTGGCCGACTGTCGTCTGCGCGAGCGTCACGGGGCACGTAACGCGGATCGTGCCGCGCGGCTCGTTCTGAACCATCGCGACAGCTTCCTCGCCGGCCTCGGCTTCCTCGCGCATCGCCACCGCGTGGCGGTGGTAGAGCTCGCCCGCTTCGGTGAGCGAAAGCTTGCGCGTGGTCCGCTGCAGCAGGCGCACGCCCAGGCGCTGTTCGAGATCGGCCACGCGTCGCGAAAGCTTCGACTTCGGCAGGCCAAGCGCGCGCCCGGCTGCGGCGAAACCGCCGCGGTCGACCACCTCGGCGAAGTAGTACATGTCGTTGAGGTCTTGCATGGATTGTTTCCGCTGGCAGGACAATGTATTGCGAATCTACCGGCTTATCAATCGACTGACCCAAACCCACAATCATTCTCATTGAATCAATGAACGAATGAAGAAAGGTCAGCCATGAAACTGCTCCACATCGACTCCAGCCCGCTCGCCGGCAACTCCGTTTCGCGCGAGCTCACGCGCCGTGTCGTCGCCGAATGGCGCGCGGCTCATCCGCACACCAAGGTCGAGCATCTGGACCTCGCCACCGATGCGCCCAGCCACCTCAATATCGATTCGCTCGGCTTCCGGCTGGGCGTGAATGCCGACGGCCTGAGCGACGTGCAACGCAAGGAAAACGAGCTCTCCGAAAAGCTCGTCAGCCAGTTCCTCGCCGCGGACGTGATCGTGGTCGGCGCGCCGATGTACAACTTCTCGGTGCCCAGCCAATTGAAGGCGTGGATCGACCGCGTGGCGCAAGCGGGCCGCACTTTCACGTACACCGAGAAAGGCCCTGTCGGCCTCGCCGCGGGCAAGACCGTGATCGTCGCGTCCTCGCGTGGCGGCATGTATTCGACGAACCCCGCGCTCGCGGCGCTCGACCACCAGGAAAGCTACCTGAAGACGGTGTTCGGCTTCTTCGGCATCACCGACCTGCGCTTCGTGCGTGCGGAAGGCGTGGCGATGGGCGAGCAAGCGAAGAAGACCGCGCTTGAGGCGGCCGACGTTGCCATCAAGGCGGCGCTGCGTGAAGCCGCGAACGAGGAAGCCGCCGCGCTGGTCGCGTAAACCTTCGCGCGCGATCTCTGGCGCGATTACTTGCGCGAATAGATCTGGTCGAAGCTCGCGCCGTCCGCGAAGTGATCGCGGTCGGCCTTCGGCCAGCCGCCGAACGCCTCGTCGACGGTGAAAAGCTTGATCTTCGGAAACTGCTTCTCGTATTTCGCCTGCGCCTTTGGCGATGCGGCCGGGCGATAGAAGTTCTTTCCGATGATGTCCTGCCCCTCTTCGCTGTAGAGATATTGCAGGTAAGCCTCGGCCACCGCGCGCGTTCCTTTGCGGTCGACGTTCTTGTCGATCACCGCAACGGCCGGCTCGGCAAGGATCGACAGCGAAGGTGCAACGGTCTCGAACTGCCCGGCGAATTCCTTTTGCAAGAGGAACGCTTCGTTCTCCCACGCGATGAGCACGTCGCCCTGCCCGCGCTGCGCGAAAGTGATCGTCGAGCCGCGCGCCCCCGTGTCGAGCACGGGCACGTTGTTGAAGACGCGTGCGATGAACTCTTTCGCTTTTGCGTCGCTGCCCCATTTGCGTTTGCCGAATTCCCACGCGGCGAGATAGTTCCAGCGGGCGCCGCCCGATGTCTTGGGATTGGGCGTGATCACCCCGATGCCCGGCTTTGCCAGGTCGTCCCAATCCTTGATGCCCTTGGGATTGCCGCGCCGCACGACGAAGACGATCGTCGACACATAAGGCGACGAGTTGTGCGGCAGGCGCTTTTGCCAACCCGGCGCAACCCAGCCGCCGTGCGCGACGAGTGCCTCCGTGTCGCCCGCCAGCGCGAGAGTCGCAACGTCCGCGTCGAGCCCATCGATGATCGATCGGGCCTGCTTGCCCGAGCCGCCATGCGATTGGCGAATGGTCACGTCCTGGCCGGTCCTGCCCTTCCAGTATTTCGCGAAGGCGGCGTTGAACTCGGCGTAAAGCTCTCGCGTCGGGTCGTAGGAGACGTTGAGCAGCGTCACAGGCGGTGGCGCTGCAATCGCAAGGGTCAACGCGCCGGATGCGGCGATGGCGAAGGGAATCTTGATAAAGTTGCGTCGTGTGTGCATGGCCGCATTCTTCGCGCCGGCACGACGAAACTGGAACGATTGAGTTCTCAGTTGCATATCCGCATAAGCTCATCACGAGGCATCACCATGGCACGCACCGTCAACTGCATCAAGCTCGGCAAGGAAGCCGAAGGCCTCGACTTTGCTCCCTATCCCGGCGAGCTGGGCAAGCGCCTCTACGACAACGTGAGCAAGCAGGCCTGGCAGGACTGGATCCGCCAGCAGACGATGCTCGTGAACGAGAACCGCCTGAACCTCGCCGACCAGCGCGCCCGCGATTACCTGCGGCGCCAGATGGAGCAGCACTTCTTCGGCGGCGGCGCGGACGTCGCTGCAGGCTACGTGCCACCCAAAGAGTGACACCGCATGGCGGAGCCCGTCGAGTGGCAGCCTGACGGCACGCCGCGCAGCGCCCGCTTCGACGACATCTACCGATCCGCCAGCGGCGGCCTCGAGCAGGCCCGCCATGTGTTCCTGCATGGCTGCGGACTTCCACCAGCGTGGGCAGATTGCACGCAGTGGCGCATCCTGGAAACGGGATTCGGCCTCGGATTGAATTTCCTCGCTGCGTGGCGCGCGTGGAAGGACGACCCCAAGCGCCCGCGCATCCTGCACTTCGTCTCCATCGAAGCGTTTCCGGTGTCGCCGGATGACATCTTGCGCAGCGCGAAGGCGCATCCGGAGCTCGCGCCGCTTGCAAAAGAGCTCGCTTCGAAGTGGTGGGGGCTCGTGCCCGGCTTTCATCGGCTCGCGTTCGAGCAAGGCCAGGTGCTGCTCACGCTTTGCGTCGGCGACGTGCACGCCATGCTTCGCGAACAATCGTTCCACGCCGATTCGATTTTCCTCGACGGCTTCAGCCCGGACCGCAACGGCGCGATGTGGGAAGTGCCCACGCTCAAATCGCTCGCGCGCCTCTGTCGGCGCGGCACGACCATCGCAACGTGGACCGTGGCGGGCGACGTGCGCCGCGACCTGGCGCAATGCGGATTTCAAGTCGAAAAAGTCGAAGGCCTGCCGCCGAAGCGACACAGCTTGCGCGGCACCTACGACCCGTCATGGGACGTGAAGGGACTCGGCGGGTCGCCCTCTACGCAGCCGTCGAATTGCATCGTGATTGGTGCGGGGCTCGCAGGCGCCGCTGTCGCAGCAACGCTCGCACGTCGCGGATGGGCCGTCGAAGTGCT
>DATJJL010000449.1:0-2152 GCA_035492155.1 Ramlibacter sp.
CATGGTGTTCCAGCATTTCAGCCTGTTCGACACGCTCACGGTCGCCGAGAACGTCTGGCTCGGTCTTTCCAAATCGATCCCGCTCGCGCAGGTGACGCGCGACATCGAAGCCAAGGCCGCCGAATACGGGCTGCAGGTCAATCCGTCGCGGCATGTGCACACGCTCTCGGTCGGCGAGATGCAGCGGGTGGAGATCATTCGTGCATTGCTCACCAACCCGCAATTGCTGATCCTCGACGAGCCGACATCGGTGCTCACGCCGCAAGCGGTCGACAAGCTTTTCGTCGTGCTGAAAAAGCTCGCCTCCGAAGGCTGCGCGATCCTCTACATCAGCCACAAGCTGCATGAAATCCGCGAACTGTGCACGCGCTGCACCGTGATGCGCGGCGGGCGCGTGACGGGCGATTGCGATCCGCGCGGCGAAACGAATGCGTCGCTGTCGCGCATGATGATCGGCGCTGAGCCGCCGGCGCTGGAGCACCACGACCGCCGGCCGGGCGAGGTGGTGCTGCGCGTCAACGGCCTGACGCTCCAAAGCGAAGACCAGTTCGGCGTGAACCTGGACGGCATCTCGCTCGATGTGCGTGCCGGCGAGGTCGTCGGCATCGCGGGCGTGTCGGGCAATGGCCAGCAGGAATTGCTTCATATGCTCTCGGGCGAGGACACGCATGCCGATGCGAAGGCCATCGAATTGTTCGGCCAGCCGGTCGGCCGTCTGGGGCCTGCGCACCGTCGCCAACTGGGCCTGCACTTCATCCCCGAGGAGCGCCTGGGCCGCGGCGCGGTGCCCACGCTTGCGCTTTCGCAGAACCTGATGCTCACGCGCACCGAGTCCGTCCATGCAAGTGGCTGGATCGACATGAAGGCGCTGCGACAGCAGGCGCAGGACATCATCGCGCGCTTCAACGTGAAGGCGGGCGGGCCGGGCGCAGCGGCGCAGTCGCTGTCGGGTGGCAACCTGCAGAAATACATCGTGGGACGAGAGATCGACGCGAACCCGAAATTGCTGATCGTCTCGCAGCCCACCTGGGGCGTCGACGTCGGTGCCGCCGCGCAGATTCGCGCCGAGCTTCTGAAGCTGCGCGACGCGGGCTGCGCCGTGTTGGTGGTGAGCGAAGAACTCGAGGAGCTCTTCGAGATCAGCGATCGTCTTCACGTGATCGCGAAGGGCCGCCTGTCGCCCGCGATTGCGCGCCGCGATGCGACGGTGCAGCGCGTCGGCGAATGGATGAGTGGACTGTGGGACAGGGAGAACGGGGAGGCTCGCAGTGCTGCGGCTTGAACAGCGCGCCGAACCATCGCGCGCGTGGAGCGTTGCTTCGCCCGTTCTCGCGCTCGTCCTCACGGTGATGATCGGCGTCGCGCTCTTCGCGGCGCTCGGCAAGGACCCGGTGCGCGGGCTCGAGATTTTCCTGTGGGAGCCGATCAATTCGTCCTACCGCATCGGCGAGCTGATGGTGAAGGTCACGCCGCTGCTCATCATCGCGCTGGGCCTTTCCGTGTGCTTCCGCTCGAACGTCTGGAACATCGGCGCCGAGGGCCAGTACGTGATCGGCGCGATCTTCGCGGGTGGAATCGCGCTCACCGCAGGCAAGGACACCACGCACTTCATCGTGCTCGCCGTGCTGCTCGCGGGCGTGGTGGGCGGCATGCTGTGGGCGGCGATCGTCGCCTTCCTGCGCGACCGCTTCAACGCGAACGAGATTCTGGTGAGTCTCATGCTCGTCTACGTCGCCGAGCAGTTGCTCAATTACATGGTGTTCGGCCCGTGGAAGGATCCGCAGGGCTACAACTTTCCGCAAAGCAAGACCTTCGAGGTCGCCACGCAGATTCCGCGCCTGATGCCGGGCTCGCGCGTGAGCATCGGCATCGTGATCGCGCTGGCCGGCGTCGCTGCGCTTTGGGTGTTTCTCTTTCGTACGCGTGCCGGTTTCGCGCAGCAGGTGGGCGGCCTCGCGCCGCAGGCCGCGCGATACGCAGGCTTTTCGTCGCGCAAGGCGCTTTGGCTTGCGCTGCTCGTCTCGGGCGGTGCCGCAGGTCTAGCGGGTGCGCTGCAGGTGGCGGGGCCCATCGGCCAGCTCACGCCGTATGTGCCCGAGGGCTACGGCTTCGCCGCGATCATCGTTGCCTTCGTCGGGCGGCTGCATCCGGT
>DATJJL010000450.1:0-4304 GCA_035492155.1 Ramlibacter sp.
CGACCTGGTGTTCTTCCAGCCGCACAGCGCGCCCGGCGTGTACGCGCGCGCCTTCCTCGAGGGCCGGCTGACCGAGAACGACCTGGCGCACTACCGGCAGGAGATCAGCGCGCCGGCCGAGGGTGCCCGCGGGCTTTCCAGCTATCCGCATCCCTGGCTGATGCCGGACTTCTGGCAGTTCCCGACCGGTTCCATGGGCATCGGGCCGATCAGCTCGATCTACCACGCGCGCTTCATGCGCTACCTCACGCATCGCGGCCTGCTCGATTGCGAGGGCCGAAAGGTCTGGGGCGTGTTCGGCGACGGCGAGATGGACGAGCCCGAGAGCATGAGCGCGCTCACGCTGGCCTCGCGCGAGCGGCTGGACAACCTGGTGTGGGTGGTCAACTGCAACCTGCAGCGCCTGGACGGCCCCGTGCGCGGCAACGGCCGCATCGTCGACGAGCTCGAGCGCCTGTTTCGCGGCGCCGGCTGGAACGTGATCAAGCTGCTGTGGGGCAGCGACTGGGACGGCCTGTTCGCGCGCGACGTGACGCAGGCGCTCGCGCGCGCGTTCGCGCACACGGTCGACGGCCAGATGCAGACCTTCGCGGCGAAGGACGGCCGCTTCAATCGCGACAACTTCTTCGGCCAGAACGAGGAGCTCGCCCGGCTCGCTCAAGGCATGACGGACGAACAGATCGATCGCTTGAAGCGAGGCGGTCACGATCTGGTGAAGATCCACGCGGCCTATGCATCAGCGGCTGCGCACGAAGGCGGCCCGACAGTGATCTTTGCGCACACGAAAAAGGGCTACGGCATGGGCGCGGCCGGGCAGGGCCGCATGACCACGCACAGCCAGAAGAAGCTGGACGACACGGCGCTGCTCGAATTCCGCAACCGCTTCAACCTGCCGCTGTCGGATGAGCAGGCGAAGAACCTCGAGTTCTACAAACCGGCCGCGGACAGCGCTGAGATGAGCTACCTCATGCAACATCGCGAAAGGCTCGGCGGCTTCATGCCCGCGCGACGAAGCGCCGCGCCGAAGCTGGGAGTGCCGCAGCTCGATTCGTATGCAAGCTTCGCCAGCGCCGCCGCAGGCAAGGAAATGTCGACCACGATGGCGTTCGTGCGCCTCCTGGGCAACTTGCTGAAAGATCGCGAGCTCGGCCCGCGCATCGTACCCATCGTGGCCGACGAGGCGCGCACCTTCGGCATGGCGAACCTGTTCAAACAGGTGGGCATCTATTCGAGCGTCGGCCAGAAGTACGAGCCCGAGGACATCGGCTCGGTGCTGTCGTACCGCGAAGCACTCAATGGGCAGATCCTTGAGGAAGGCATCAGCGAGGCCGGCGCGATCGCCAGCTGGACGGCTGCGGCCACGAGCTACAGCGTGCACGGCTTTCCGGTGCTGCCGTTCTATATCTACTACTCGATGTTCGGCTTCCAGCGGGTGGGAGACGCGATCTGGGCAGCGGCCGACCAGCGCGCGCGGGGCTTCTTGCTTGGGGCGACGTCCGGCCGCACGACGCTCGGCGGCGAAGGCCTGCAGCACCAGGACGGATCGAGCCTGGTCGTCGCGTCGACGATCCCGAACTGCAAGTCCTGGGATCCGGCCTTCGCGGGCGAGATGGCCGTGATCATCGACCACGGCATGCGCGAGATGCTGGTCGACCAGAACGATGTTTTCTACTACATCACGCTGATGAACGAGAACTATGCGCAGCCCGACGTTCCTGAGGGTTTGCGCGAAGGGATCGTGCGCGGCGGCTACCGCTTCGCCGCGTTCGGGCAAGGGGCGCCGAAGGTCACGCTGCTTGGTTCGGGGGCCATCCTCACCGAGGTGATCAAGGCGGCGCAACAACTGGCGGGCGAAGGCGTTGCGAGCGAAGTGTTCAGTATCACGAGCTGGACAGAGCTGGCGCGAAACGGCGCCCATTGCGCGCAGTTGTTTGCAAGCGGCGCAACTCCCATCCTCGCGGCGACCGACTACGTGCGCCTGCTGCCCGAAAGCATCCGTTCCCACTTGCCGGCGGGGCGTCGTTACGTCACGCTGGGCACCGACGGCTTCGGGCGCAGCGATACGCGCGCGGCGCTCAGGCGCTTTTTCGGTGTCGATGCCGCAGGCATCACTTCGCAGGCGCGGCATCTCCTCTGACCCCGGGGTTAACATCCTGCGAATGAGCTTTCCGCGCTTCTGGGCCGACCTCAAGACCACCGACTTCGCGTCGCTCGACGCGACGAAGACGGTGGCCGTGCTGCCGCTGGGCGCTACCGAACAGCACGGGCCGCACCTGCCGATCGCGGTCGATCAAGCGCTGGTCGATGGCATCGTGACATCAGCACTGCCCCTGGTGCCGCAGGACGTCCCGGTGCTGGTGCTGCCGACACAAGCCGTGGGATACAGCCCCGAACACGCGGCGTTCGACGGAACGCTGACATTGCCGTATGACGTCGTGCTCGCTACCTGGATGGCGATCGGTGAAGGCGTCGCTCGCTCTGGCGTGCGCAAGTTGCTGCTTTTCAACGCGCACGGAGGGCAGGCCAGCCTGATGGATATTGCCGCACGGGAGCTGCGGTCTCGCGGGCTCATCGTGTACGGCTGCAACTGGTGGGACCTGCCCCTGGGCGACGCGGTCAAGGGCCTGTTCACGCCGGAAGAGCACCGCTTCGGCGTTCACGCCGGCGAGATCGAAACATCGCTGATGCTTGCGCTTCGGCCAGGCTCTGTGGCGATGGAAAAGGCGCAGGACTTCGACTCGAGCTCGAAGGACCGTGCTGCACGATTCCCGATCCTTGGCAACGGCCGCAGCGCCAAGCTCGGCTGGCACATGCGGGACTACAACCGCCAAGGCGCCGCCGGCAATGCGAAGGCAGCAACGGCCGAGAAAGGCCGTGCGGTGCTCGAGGCAGCGGCCCGCGGCTTCGCGGCGCTGGTGCAGGAGATTTCCGAGCTGCCGCTGTCAACCCTCGCCGACCCCGCGCCGACCCCGCGCGGCTAGAGCGCCCAGCTCGACCGTGCACGGTTCACGCGCGTTTGTGGTTTGCGCGTGAATCTTCCCCTACGTCGGTATGGGTTGTGCGGTGTGTCACACCACGGTCGCGGTTCGCTTTCTATAGTTCCATGCATAGAAAGGAAACGCCATGCGATTCGCCGCCGTCCCGCTGCCGGAGCCCGAGCCCAAGCGCTCGCCTGCGGCCGAGTTCGTGCGCCGGCTGGTCGCTGCCGAGAAACTGCCGCGTGCCAATACAGAGGCAAGTCCAGCCGAGCCGCCGGTGGATCTTGACCAGCGGGTTCGCCTCATCGGCGAGTGGTAAAAAAAGGGCGCCGCGGCGCCCTTTTCGTTTCTTCAGCGCGGGGTCAGCCTTCGTTGAGCGAACTGCGGCTATTGCCGGATTCGCCCATCGACTCGCCGGACGACTTGCGGGCCCGGTTGGCGGCGCTGCGCGCCATGCCGCCCTTGCGGCCGGCCTCGCGGGCTTCATCGGAGGTGAACTCGTGAGCGGTGCCTTTCTCGTGCGCGGCACGACCTCCTTCACTAGCGATCTCGCGCTGGCGCTGCGGGTCCATTGACGCGAATCCGCGGTTGGATTTCTTCGAGGCGCCTTCGCCTTGGTTGTTGGATGCCATGATGAGGATCTCCTGAATCCAGAATGCGGTTGAAACTACATGGCCGCATGCGTGCTTGCCATGGCCCGATTGAGCTTGCGATTGCGGGCGTATCTCGTCAGGCGAGGAAGTCGCAACCTGTAGGACCCGGCCTTGCCGAGTTACGGTTCGTTGCTATGGTTTCGGTAGCACACTCGCATGAAGGCGCGCGAGCAGCGGACCAGCTTCAACGGATACAGGGGGCCGCGAAACTGCTTCATCTGTGCCCGGGTGCTTCAGGCTTGACACCAGCCGCGCCAGCTGCGCCTGCTGAGGCTGCACCGGCCCGAGGAATAGCGCGACGTTTCCGTGGCCGATCAACACCGTCGGGAACGTTTCGACGTCGACATCGCCCATGGCTTCGGACTCGTCCTCGATATCGACCCAGGCGAAGCTGATGTCGGGGCGCGATGCAGCTGTTTCGTTGAAAGCGGCGCGCCAGTCGCGGCACACGTTGCACCATTCGGCGCACAGGGCGATCACCCACCACCGCGATGAAATTGTGTCAGCTGGCTCGGCCATGCTGCAGCAGTTTAGCGATGCTTCACGAATACGTAACCCAGTCCGCGAATGACGGATCCTCGAGATGGGGAATGGCGTTGTACATCACGAGCGTATGCCGCTTGGGCGTGAACGCGAATTCCGTGATTGACGTATTTCGTATGCGCAAGTTCAG
>DATJJL010000451.1:0-3014 GCA_035492155.1 Ramlibacter sp.
GTGGCTCGCCGCCAATGGCCAGGACTGGGACCTCGTGATCGTCGACCTGTTCCTCAAGCAGGGAAGCGGCATCCACCTTGCGCAGCGCATCGGGCGCACGCGGCCCACGCAAAAGATCGTCGTGTTCTCGAACTACATCAACGCCAGCGTGCGCAAGCGCTGCGCGCAGTTGGGCATCGACGCCGTCTTCGACAAATCCACCGAGATCGATTCGCTGGTCGACTATTGCTCGCATCAGTGCTTTCGTATTTCGCAGGCGCAATCAGCGGAGATATAAGTCCACCCCCGATGCGCCTCCGGCGCCTCCCCCTCAAGGGGGCGCAGCCAGCGGACCGGCGAAGCCGGATCCGCGGCTACCCCGAACGGATTGCTGAACATCGTCGACGGTCTCATGTCCGCTTCGATTCCATGCGGCGCCGCCAGAACCAGGCACCATAGGCTGCAGCCGCCGCGAGCAGCACGACAAGCACTGCCCACAACATCCACAGGTGATGCGGTGCCATCGGCACACGCGCCTTGTCGCCGATCAACGATTGGCCCGTCGGGTCCCATGTGTTGATCTGCGCGCGCAGGCTGTCTCCCGAGATCACTGCCACGTTCCCTTGCGACAACTGCAGCGCGTGTTCAGGCGACGGGCCACGGCTGCCCAGCGTGCGATAAAGAGCGCCCCAGCTCGATCCTTGCTTGACCACTTCGACGATGCCCGCGCGCGGCAGGCCGCCGACATCGAGCAGCGGCCGGCCGGAGCCTTGCGCAAAGAGATGGCCCGCCTCGATCCTCACCTCGCTGTCGACGTCCTTGAGCGCGATGTCCAGCGCGAGGAAGGGTCCCTTGATCTTCTGCGGACCGTCGTCGCCGAGCGCATCGAAGCGCGTGCGCGCCGCAGGCAGACCGACGCTTGCCGCCAGGCTGATCACGCGCGGCAACGTGGCTTGCGCGTCGTGCAGGTACGCCACGGGCACGAGCAGGCTCGCGCCGCTCGACAAACGCGTGATCAGCCCGCTGAAGTCGGGGCCGGGATCCGACTTGTCGAGGAGCATGTGGCTGCTCGCGAGAACGGACACCGGGTACGCCTCGGGCAGTTCGCGGCATCGGTCGCTCGCACTTTGGCGCACGAACGACACACGCACCTGGTTTTGCGCGCCGAGCGCGTAGCGCGGAATCGGCGCGACGATGCGCTCTCTTCGGCCTGTCGCGTCGAGCTCGCGCGCTGCGATCAGCACGTCATTGAGGAACACCGAAGCCACGGGCGAATAGCGCGCTGCGCCCGGCGCGGCGGCAACGTCGATCACAAGTGCGGACGGGCTGCGGCCGTCGCCGGACACCGCGTCGATCGGAAAGCCCATGGTCCAGTCGCCGCGCGTGAGAACGTCGAGCGTGGCGGGCTTCGCGCCGAGGTATTTCAGCGAGATCGCAGCGAGGTCGGCGCGTGGGTCGTCGCCGGAAACGACATTGATCGGTGCGGAGCCCGGCTGCTGCGCCGCTTGCGCAAAGAGCGCGGCGGCATCGGGGCCCGCATCCTGCGCGACGACGACGGCAGGACGCCCGAACACCGTGGCAACGCGCACCTGCCCCGCGGCGAGTTGACGAGCCCAGCCATCGAGCGCACGGTCGCGCCACTGGTCGAATGCATCGAGGCCTTCTGGCGGCAGTTGCGCGCGCAGCGCATCCAGCGCCTGCTTGAGCAGGCCCGGTGCGGAGCGATCGCCGATGACGATGTCGGCCTGCACAGGGCCCGCGGCTCCGAGCGCGACGAGAGCGCCGACTTCGGCGATGTCCCTGATCTTTCGCCTGCCGCCGTCGGCAATGGCCGCGAACGCCGGCACGTGCTTGAGTACCGCGGGCACGGCGATGTTGGCCACGTCGACCGTGTCGCCCACCGCGGGCAACACGCGAATGCGCGGATGCTTGCCCGCGCGCTCGAGCGCCACGCCCACTCGCCACGCCGCGTCGTACGCCTGCGCGGAAAGCTGGTTGCTCGTGATGAGCACCACGGGTGTTGCAGGCAATGCGGCCCATGCAGAGGGAATGTCCTGCAGCGCGGCCGTGTCGAATCGATAGGACATGCGCGTCGTCGGCTCGATGCGAAGCAGGTTGCCCGGCGTGCGCGTGTCCGAACACGCGTTCTCGCGCGTCACCGCAGTGCGCCAGTCGACGTTGAATCGCACCATGCCGTTCGGCCGAGGTGAGCCGTCGACGGCAAGTGTGATGCTTCCGTCGCCGCGTTCGGCGGTCACCGGCCGCGCCGACGCAGCGTAGCCATCGAGGGAAAGGATGAGCGTGGTGCGGCCGCCATCCGCGCGAACGAAGCTCGCATCCATTTGCAGCGTCGCGTTGGCGAGCGGCACGTTGGGCGGAACGGGCAGCGAAATCTCGCGCGTCGTGTCGGAGCTGCCGAGCACGATGGGCGCGATGCCGAGCTCCGCAAGGGTCACCGTGCGCGTGATCGATGTGTCTGCATTCAGTTTGCGGAACGCATCCGCAACGGACACGGCATTCACCGCGGCCTGCTGTGCGAAGGCAGGCCCCGCTGCAAGAAAAAAGACACCCGCGAAGCGTCGCGCCGATACCGTGTGCATGGGAGCTCCGATCGGCCTGCTGCTGAGGCAGGCCCGGGAGCCAATTTAGGTGTGCGGCGAGCGAATGGCTCGCCAGCGAAGCCGCCGACGCCGCGTAGGAGGCGGATTACGCGGAGCTGATTACACGATCAGACGTCGAACTTCACGCCCTGCGCGAGCGGCAATTCACGCGAGTAGTTGATGGTGTTGGTCGCACGACGCATGTACGCCTTCCACGCGTCCGAGCCCGATTCGCGCCCGCCGCCCGTTTCCTTTTCGCCGCCGAAAGCTCCGCCGATCTCGGCGCCGGACGTTCCGATGTTCACGTTCGCGATGCCGCAGTCGGAACCGGCAGCGGACATGAACAGCTCAGCCTCGCGCACGTCGTTCGTGAAGATCGCGGACGAAAGTCCTTGCGGCACCGCGTTGTGCATCGCCAGTGCGTCTTCCAGTTTC
>DATJJL010000452.1:0-3289 GCA_035492155.1 Ramlibacter sp.
TACCCGACCAAGGCCGACCCGGCGAAGATGGACAAGTTCATGGTCGCCCTGATCCTCACGTACCTCGTGATCCTGGTGACCATGGTGTACGGCCCGATCGCCGCGATGCTGGTGGAGCTTTTCCCGACTCGCATCCGCTACACCTCGATGAGCCTGCCTTATCACATCGGTAACGGATGGTTCGGTGGGCTCTTGCCCACGACCGCGTTCGCGATCGTTGCGCAGACGGGCAACATGTACAACGGCCTCTGGTATCCGATCATCATCGCCGCAGCGACATTCGTGATCGGCACGCTCTTCGTGCGCGAGACGAAGAACGTGGATATCTACGCCGGGGACTGAAGGATTCAGTCCGCGCGCAGGCGGTCCGCTGCGACGCTCTCGCAGTGTTCGCGCGACACGAGGGCGTACACGTCGCAGCGGGCGAACCACAGCTCCTGCGTCGTGATCGTTCGCATAAGTCGCATGCGAAGCCGCTCGGCTTCGCTGCCGCGGCAGTCGAACATGGCCCTCAGCATCCTTTCGCGCGCCGCCCCGATTTCGAGTTGGGTCATGCGACTCTCCTAGCGGCGGAAACGGCCGTCGGCGCCGATGATCGAGAGGTCCGCGAATTGCAGCCCGGTGTGGTCGGTCGGGCTGTAACTCACCTCGAGGCCACCGAGGTCGAACTTGTTCATGTGTTCCAGTGCGGCAAGCACCTTGGCGCGCGTCGGGTGCGGGCCGGCTCGCTTCAACGCTTCGACGAGAACCTTCGCGCCGGCGAATCCTTCGAGGATCGCGGGTGACAGCTCGTTCACGCCGCTTTCCTTCGCAATCTGCAGTGCTTCCTGGATGAACGGGTAAGCATAGGAGCGCTCGTACGGGAACACCTGCGTGACGATGACGCCCTTGCCCGCGTCGCCCATCAGCTTGATGAAGCCCTCGGAGGCATTGTTCGAGAGCGTCACGATCTGCGCCGCCGAGCCCGCTGCGCGCAGCGCCTTGATGCCTTCGGAAACCGCAGTGCCCGAGCCGATCCAGAGCACGGCCTGCGCCTTGGACGCGACTATCGGCGGCACGATCTTCTTGTAGTCGGGTTTGTCGCGGTCGGCCGTGATCTCGGCGACCGGCTTGATCCTGGCGGCATCGAAACCGTGCTTCGCGCCTTCCATCGCGTCGGCGCCGAAAGCATCGTTGACGTGCACGACCGCGATGCGGTTGATGCCCAGCGTCGTGAGGTGCTCGATCGCCTTCGCGGCTTCGCGCTGGTACGGCGCACGCACGTTGAAGATGTATTTGTTCACGGGCTTGTGCAGCAGCATCGCGCCGGTGGAAGGTGCAACCAGCGCGATCTGGTTCTTGGCCAGAAGCGGCATGATTGCCTGCGTGTGCGGGGTGCCGCGGTCCATGAAGAGCACGACGGCGTTCTTCTCCTCGATGAGGAAGCGCGTGTTTTCGACGGCTTTTTTCACATCGAAGTGGTCGTCGAGCGTGATCAGGTCGATCTTTTCGCCTTTGATGCCGCCCGTGGCATTCACCCAATCGATGTACAGGCGCGCGCCGATCAGCGCTTCTTTCACCGTGGCGGCGACCGCGCCCGTCACACCAACCGTCTCGCCGACCACGATCTGGGCCTGCGCAGCGGCGAAGGCCAGGGCAAGACTCAAACCAAGAGCTGCTTTTTTCCAGTGACGTCCCGTCTTCATGCTCGTCTCCTCTTTCAGGTCTGTGTCAGCAAATATAGGAACCGAAAAATGTTCCGTCATTTGTGGCTTCTACGTTGTGGGAAACCACATGACAGAAGCTGGCATGAGGACCTCCCTAGAATGTTTGGCCTTCTCAGGAAAGACCCACGTATGACCCAGGGAGTGATCCGCATCCGCGGCGCCCGGCAACACAACCTCAAGAACCTCGACGTCGACCTGAGGACCGGCGAGCTCACGGTCGTCACCGGCCCGAGCGGCTCCGGCAAGTCCAGTCTCGTGTTCGACACGCTCTATGCCGAGGGGCAGCGCCGTTACGTCGAGACGTTCTCGGCGTACGCGCGCCAGTTCCTCGATCGCATGGACAAGCCTGCGGTGGACCGCGTCGAAGGCGTGCCGCCTGCCATCGCCATCGACCAGACGAACCCGGTGCGCTCGTCGCGCTCCACCGTCGGCACGATGACGGAGCTCAACGATCACCTCAAACTTCTGTTCGCCCGCGCGGCACAGCTCTTCGACAAGCAGACCGCGCTGACGGTGCGGCACGACTCGCCGGACACCATCTACGAGCAACTCAAGGCGCGTGCGGCCGCCGAGGATCCGAGGCTCATCGTGACCTTCCCGGTGGAGTTGCCTGCCAACACCACGCCCGAGGAAGTCGAGCAATGGCTCGCAGCGAGCGGCTTCACGCGCGTGCATACGCAGCGCGAAATGGCGAAGCCCACGGGCCCGCGCAAGGTGCTCGACGTGGTGGCCGACCGGTTCCGCTTCCAGAACACCGAGCGCGCTCGGGCCATCGAAGCGATCGAAGTCGCGCTCAAGCGTGGCGCGGGCCGCATGACGGTTTATGCGCAGAAAAGCGAAGACGAATACGAGGCCTGGAAATTTTCCACGGGCCTGCATTGCCCTGAGAGCGACGTTCGCTACGCGGACCCGATTCCCTCGATGTTTTCGTTCAACTCGCCCGTTGGCGCGTGCGAGGTGTGCCGCGGCTTCGGGCGCGTGATCGGGGTCGATTGGGGCCTCGTGATCCCGAACGACAAGCTCACGCTGCGCGCCGGCGCAATCCGCCCGATCCAGACGCCCGCATGGTCCGAATGCCAGGACGACCTGATGCGTCACGCGGAATCCGCGGGCGTTCCGCGCGACACCCCCTGGTACAAGCTCACGGCCGACCAGAAGAAGTGGGTGATCGACGGTGCGCCCAACTACAAGGAGGGCAACTGGAACAAGCAGTGGTATGGCATTCGCCGCTTCTTCCAGTACCTCGAGAGCAAGGCCTACAAGATGCACATCCGCGTGCTCTTGTCCAAGTACCGCAGCTACACGCCGTGCAACACCTGCGGCGGTGCGCGGCTGAAGCTCGAGCCATTGCTGTGGCGCCTCGGCACGAAGGAAGATGCGGACGCGGCGATGGACCCATCGAAGCGTTTCATGCCCGTCGGCGTGCAGTGGACGCGCGCGCAGCTCGAAGCGCTGCCCGGCCTGTGCCTGCACGACCTCATGATGATGCCCATCGACCGGCTGCGAAAGTTCTTCGATCGCGCCCTGCCGCAGCAGGAAAGGGCGCACGCGGGCCAAGGCGACCTGCAGGCGCTCAAGCTGCT
>DATJJL010000453.1:0-3808 GCA_035492155.1 Ramlibacter sp.
CGCATCCACGAAGTCTCGCGCGGCGTTCCCAGGCGGATCAACCTGCTGTGCGATCGCGCGCTGCTCGGCGCCTATGCGACTTCGCGCGCAACGGTCGATCGCAAGACAGTGGACCGGGCGGGCGACGAAGTGTTCGGTCCGCGCATCGTAGCGCCGCCTGTGCGGCAGAGGACGGCGCTTGTGCTGGGTCTCGGACTCGCGATGGGCGTCGGCATTTACGCGGCCGCCATGCGTGCGACAAGCGTGGACGAAACCGCGAGGCCTGTCGCTAAGGCACCGGCTGCGAAGTCCGCTGTCGTGGCAGCCCCAGTGAAGGCGGCATCTGCGCAGCGGGTTGCAGTCAGCACGTCGCCACCGAAGCTGCTGTCCAGCGCCAACGAAGCATGGCGCGAACTCGCTGCGGCATGGAAGGCCGATGCCACCGATGGCGAGCCGTGCGCGGCGCTCGCCAAGCAGCAGTTGCAGTGCTTCACCAAAACTCTGAACCTCGCATTGATCCGCGAGCTGGGCCGGCCGGGCATCGTCACGCTCGACGCGCAGCAGGGCGCGCCGCGTTACGCGCTGCTCACGAATCTCACGCGGAGCACGGCGACCTTGCGCGCAGCGGGCACAGAGCAGACCGTCACGCTCGATGCGCTGGCCGCGAGATGGCAGGGCGAGTTCGCGACGCTGTGGAAAGCGCCGCCTGGCTATTCGCCGCGCGAGACGAAACCGGAAACCCTCGACTGGATCGCCGCGCGGCTGGGCGTGCCCAACGATGCGCAGCTCAAATCGAAGCTGCGCGCCTTTCAGCTTGCGCACGGGTTGCCCGCCGACGGCCTGCCCGGGCCGATGACCTTCATGCAACTCGATCGCGCAGCCGGCGCCGACGAGCCGCGCCTTGCCACGTCACCCTGATTGCCCATGTCCTACATCCTCGACGCCCTGCGCAAGGCCGACGCGCAACGTGAACGCGATTCGTCGCGAGGCATCCATGCGCATCCGGCGCCGCCGGGCGCGGGCATGAACAACGGCATGCGTCCGGCGTGGCTGTGGGGCGGCATCGGCGCACTCGTTGTCGTCGCCGGTGCGGGTGCGTGGTACATGTCGAAAGGCAAGCCTCCTGCGCTTCCGGTTGCGCAGCCGGCCGCTGCGCAGCCGTCCATCGCGCAACCCGCGAAGCCGCAGGTGAACGCAGCGCCTGCCGTGATGCCTGCGCCGCCGCGGGTGATCCCCGGCGTTCCGCCCGTCACGAATGCGCGCGTGATCACGCCGCCCGCGCAGCCGCGCAGGGAAACGCCGATGCCGGCACGCGGCGGGATGGCACCGCCACCACCCCCACTGCCACCGCAGCAGCAGCAGCAGCAACAACCTGCGCCGGCCGCTGCACCGCCGTCCGCGGTCGCGGGCTTGCCGCCTGATGCTCCGCACGTGGCAATCAGCGGCGGCGTCTATTCACCCAACCCCGCGCAGCGCATGCTGATCGTCGGTGGGCAGGTGTTCAACGAAGGCAGCGAGATCGCACCCGGCCTCACGATCGACGAGATCAAGCCGCGCACCACGGTGCTGAAATTCCGCGGGGTGCGTTACACGGTCGCTTATTGAGGGCGTTGCGCCGGCTGGAAGATCGACCAGCGGCCGTCCTTGAAAAGATAAAGCGCAGACGACACGCGCGTGCCGCCCGCGCCCGCGTAGAGCGCGGCTGCGGAAAAGCGCAGTTCCTCGATGGCGCCTTCGTCCGCGGCGGAGCCGAAGACGAGGCCACCGCGCTGCGGCACGGCGGCCACGATGCCCTCGGGATGGTCGCGCAGCTCGCGCATCCAGAAATCGCGATCGAGGAAATAGCTGCTCGCCAGGTCCGACGAGCCGCCTTCCACCTGCATCAGCTCGCCACTCCACGGCAGGGCCTGCGGCTCGCCGTACAGGCGGCGCAGGTTTCGCACAGCGACATCCAGCGCTTCCTCGGGCGTGAGCTGCAGCCGCTCGAGGTCGTTCGGCGAGGCGCTTTGCAGCGTCTGGCCGCCGTCGAACACCAGGCGGATGTGCATGTCGCCGAGATAGCGATACCAGCTGGTCGCGAGTTCGATGCGGCGGCCGTCGGGCATCTGCGCGGTGACGCGCCCGTACGGTTGCAGTGTTTCGTCCTGCTTGTTTTCGCCGACCGATTCCCTCAACACCACGATCAGGTTCGACGCCGAAACATCCAGCGTGTCCCCGTCCGCGTTCGCATCCGGCGCAGCCCACGACGGCGATGCGAAGCACGCGATCGCAATGCCGAGAGCCGACAGGCGCTGACGCAGACCCATGGTTCGTCCCCTCAATGTTGTCGACCACTGTGCATCGCATCGCCCGCGCACGCAACAGCCGTTTACGCAACTGCAGGAATTTGTCTCACCGATGTCTCGTCGAGTCGGTAAGCAGCCACGAATTCGGTTACTACAGTTGCGTAAAACCACTTTGAATGCCGCAAGGTCGTCCGTAGCATCGGCAGCTCTTTCAACGCCAACAGCTCAGAGGAAGTAACCCATGGCACTGCAATCTCCGTTCTTCAACAAGCGCGAGGAAAACACTCCCGGCGTTCGCACGACGAGCCCCAACGCCGCCGCCGCATCGGGCCAGACCGGCATCGTCGCCGCCACCGCCGCGCCCGCCGCCGCAGCAGCGAACACTCCCGCGAAAGAAGGCGAGAGCAAGCTGACCGTCGGCCCGAACATCAAGCTGAAGGGCGTTGAGATCACCGATTGCGACACGCTGGTCGTCGAAGGGTCCGTCGAAGCCACGATGGATTCGCGCGTCATCCAGATTTCCGAGCGCGGCTCGTTCAAGGGCTCCTGCGAGATCGACATCGCCGAGATCCACGGCCAGTTCGAAGGCAGCCTCACCGTTCGCCAGAAGCTCACGATCTATTCGACCGGCAAGGTCACGGGCAAGATCCGTTACGGCAAGGTCGTGATCGAGGAGGGCGGCCAGCTTTCCGGCGAGATCGAAGCGGGCGCTTCGGCCGCTTCGCGCGCTGCAGACAAAAATCTTCGCGTCGCTTGAACGCTGTCACCCCGGCGCAGGCCGGGGTCGATGGCGATGGATTCAACGCGATTCTTCAACCGCCAACGATCCCGGCCTTCGCCGGGATGACACGCCGGTCAAACAGCCGACCGGTGCCGCTCGATGCATACATCGAGCACATCACCATGCTCGCGCTGCCACCAGTTGCGTTCCGAAAAGATTTCGACTTCGCTGTAGCCCGCGAAGCCCGCAGCTTCCACCCAGCCGCGGATTTGGCGGATGTCGATGACACCATCGCCCATCATGCCGCGATCGAGCAGCAGGTCTGACGTGGGCACGAGCCAATCGCAGACGTGAAACGCCAGCAGGCGTTCGCGTCCTGCGCGCGCGATCTGCGCTTCGAGCTTCGGGTCCCACCACACGTGATAGACATCGCAGGCCACGCCCAGCGCGCCTGATCGCGACGGGTCGAGTTCGTCGCAGATGTCGAGTGTCTGTTCCATCGTGTTGACGCACGCGCGATCGGCGGCGTACATCGGGTGAAGCGGCTCGATCGCAAGCGGCATGCCGACCTTGCGCGAATACTCAAGTAGCTTGGCGATGCCGCCCCGCACTTGCGTGCGTGCAAGCGCGATGTCCTTGCTTTCGGGTTTGCCGGCAAGTGCACCGGGCAAGCCACCGACGACGAGCACGAGGCACTTTGCGTTCAGCTCGCGGGCTTCGTCCACTGCGCGGCGGTTGTCGTCGTGTGCGGCCTGCAGGCCGGCATCTGTCGTCGCTGGGAACATCCCTCCGCGGCAGTAACCGGACAGTTCGAGGCCGTGGG
>DATJJL010000454.1:0-4306 GCA_035492155.1 Ramlibacter sp.
GAACACGTCGTCGAGTTCTTCCACGGCTACACGTATTCGGGCCACCCGGTGGCCTGCGCGGCGGCGATCGCGACGCTGAAACTGTACGAAGACGAAAACCTCTTCGCGCGCGCCGGCGAAATGGGCAAGGTGCTGGGCGACGCTTTCCACTCCACGTTCAAGGGCCTGCCCAACGTGGTCGGCATCCGCAGCCTTGGCCTCGCAGCCGCCGTGGAACTCGCGCCGATCGCGGGCTCGCCCGGCAAGCGCGCCTTCAATGTGTTCCTCGATTGCTACAAGCACGGCGCACTGGTGCGCCCTGCGGGCGACGTGCTCGTGATCGCACCGCCCTACATCGTCGAGCGTTCGCACATCGACACGCTCGTCAACACGCTAGCGGACTCGATCAAGCGCAATGCCTGATGGCTGAAGCCGAAGCGGCTTAGAAATAAGCCTTGATCGCGCCTGCGATCATGAAGAGCACGAGCAGCCACGCGAGCCACGCTCCAAAGCGGCCTTGGCCCGGCTCGCGACGAATCACCTGCAATTGCGGCGCCGGCTGATCGGCTTCCGGCGGGCTCGCTCCTTCGGCCGCGAGGATGGCCTCGATCTCCGCATCGGTGAGCGCGCCGTCTTCGCGCTTCGTCGCCTGCGTTTCGAAGGCGCGCACCACGCGTTCGAATGGCTTCGCAAAGTCGATGTGCTGCACGAAGTCGCGCGACAGGCGCGCGCGCTGCACCATGCGCTCGGGCGCATCGAGCAGGTCGCGGCATGTCTCGGCCAAGTGCGCATAGTGGGCGAACACGACGCCCGAGTGCGACCAGTCGTTCAGCTCCGAGAACACCGACGTTTCGCACACGACGGGCACGCCCATCATCACCGGCTGCAGCACGCGTGCGACCGGAAAGAGCGCCTGCTCGTAGAAGTGCACATGCAGCACGAGCTTTGCGCGGCGAACGGCAGGGGCAAGTTCATGGCCGTAGGCGCCCGCGACCACCTCCACCTTCAGTCCCATCGATTCGAGCTGCGCGATCACACGCGAACGCCGATCGCTCATCGTGCCGTAGAAAAGGACATCGACCGACTTCGGCTCGTCGCCGGTAGTGACGAGGTTCGCACTCGGCACCAGCGGCAATTCGAAAGCGCGCTGCGCAGGACCGTTCTCGCGTTTGAGCAGCTCGACGTTGCTTGCGTGGTAGTCGAGCACCAGCCAGTGCGCGAGCCATGCGCGGTATTGCGGCCCGGCAAGGTTTGACGTGCTGCCGAGCTGTTCGAAGTTGAAGATCGCGCAGCGCTCGCGGTCGAGATGCGGCAGTTCCTTCTCGAGCGCAGGCGAGCCGCCCAGCACGATCGAATAGGCGGCAGGGTCGATGTGGTTGACCAGGTGTTCGCTCGCGTAGCCCGCTGCGCGAATCGCGTCGCGCAGGCAGATGGCGACTTCCGTCAGCACGAAAGGCTGCGGCAGGTACGGGTTCTTCTCGATGACGTTGATGGTGGGACGCTCGGCGTTCACTTGCTGAAGCGCTTTCTGAGTTGTTCGCAATAGTCTTCGGCCGGCGGCTGCGGCGGCCACGATTTCGAGACGCTGCGCAGCGACGCGGGCAAGTGCAACGGCACGCCGAGCGCGGGGTCCGCATGGTGGCTGCCCGTGATGAGGACGGCGGTTTTACCCGGCAGGGCAAGCTGTGCGACGGCCTGTGCCAGCGAGCGGTCTCGCGCAATCTGCGCACGTGCCAGAGGCAGCAGTTGCGATTCAGGCAAGAGTCCGCAATGACCTTCGCGCACGTCCTCCATCTGCGCTTGGAGAACTTTGCGACTCACGAGCGTGTCGATGCTTGCGTCCGCACCGGCTTGTTTCAGCTGCTCGCGCGTGAGATCGCCGCCTGCTACCGTCGCGCCGGCGTGCACAGCGGCCATGATGGCCGGTGCGTAAGCGGCCCACGGCCAACCGGGTTCGGTCCATGCCAACGCAGCGCGAACCTGCGCTTCGGTCGCATCGCGAGGCAATCCCGCCGTCGAATGTCCCGCTTGGGCCATCTCGACGGCGACACCGGCAAGCTCTCCTCGTTCAGCGAGCGACTGCACGACGTCGCGATGCAGCCGCTGGTGCGCGGGCGCGTCGTGTTGTTCACCAAGAATCAGGACGTCGGGTAGCGGCCGCGGCAAGAGCGGTGCACAGGCAGAAAAGGCAGCGACAAGCAAACCCCCAAGGATGAGCCGGAGCATGCGGCGATCCTAACCGCCGAAGGCGCGGGGGTGGACTGGGTGTTAATGAAGGACGAGCGGGTTCTGCGCCAGCTCGGCGTAGCCTTCGAGTTTTTCCTCGACCTCTTCCTGTGTGGGTGTATTGAGCTGCCACGCATTGATCTGTCGCTGGAACGCGTCGGCCCAGGTGCCGTCGAGGTAAACCTCCTTGTTCGTGCGCTTGTCCACGATTTCGAAGCCGTGCCGCGCTACGTTCGGCGAGGGTTCACCCTCGGCGGGTTCGTTCGCCTGCATGTGCACGACGACGAACGAGTCGGAGTCATAAAGCATCTGCATGGTGTTTTCCTTGCCGCTCTAGTTGGCAACGTTCAAGCGGCTTTCAAGGACGACCGCGCAAACGTGATGGACTTGTCACCAAGAGTAGGCTTCGGGTCTGCTCAGCCCCTGTCGGTGGACGACCACTGCTGGTCGACCCAATCCCCGTTCGGCTGTGTCAGACGCAGGCGCACCGGGGCGTAAGCGTGACCGGGAGCAAGCCACAGTTCGACTTTCACGTCGTATTCCTTGCGCGGGTTGCGCGTCAGCCGCAGCGCAGTTGTGCGTCCGCCCGGCAAGTCGAGTGTTTCCTTGGCCTGTACCGTAAAGCTCCACGGCTCGGCCTCCTTGGTGGACGCGGTCTGCACCGTGATCTGGCTGCCCACCGGGTACTTCGACGGGTTGCCCGCGATCATCGCGCCGAGCTGCAGCACGATGCTCAGGCGATCCTGTGCGCCGGGCTCGAGCGCCGCGTCGGGTTTGTTCGTCGAGAAGGTCACCTTGCCCTGCTCGCGATCGAAGTGCGCGGCTTCCTCGCTGCGCACCTTGTCCGAGAAGCGCTCGGGTGCGAGGCCCATCGCGGTGACGAGCCCCGTCGACCGCTGCTCGCGCGGCTTCACGAAAGGCAGCGGCGAGCTCATGTTCATGCGGGCTTCGTACCTGTCGCCATCGTTGTGCCAATCGAGTTCGGCCTGGCCCTTCAGTATGAAGCCCTTGGATTGCGCGGTGACGTCGTAGTGCAGGCGCGAGGACGGCAGCACCAGGAACCGCGTGACGGCAGCCGCGCCCGAGGCGTGTGTTGCAGCGGGAGCCGACGTTGGAACTTCATTTGCCGTCGCGACCTGCGGCGGCTCCGCCCGCTTGGTCGCAGCCTCAGCAGCAGGGGGCGGCGCGGCGCGCTTTTTCACGACAGGCGGCGGTGATGGCTTCGGTACCTCGGACCTCGCAACTTTCGGGGGCGCGACCGTGTGCGCAACGAACGGCGTCGCGCGCTGCTCAGGCACGATCACTTTCGGCACGCCGCCCAGCAGCCAGAGATGAATCGCAAGCACGACGGCCGCGAGCAATGCAAGACGCCACGTGAGGCGTTGGCGATCAGTCACCCAGCCACCCCAAATCGCTCGAGAGCTGTTTCGCCGCAGCGCGCAGCGGCCTGTCCACCGCGCCGCCCCATGCGGGATCGAAAGTGCCCGTCGGCCCCAAAGCGATGATGCCCAGCGCGATGTGGCCGTCCGCATCGAACACCGGGGCGCAAAAACCCACGATGCCGGGCAACAGCGTGTCGACCACGCGTGCAACGCCTTGCTTGCGCACGTCGGCCAGGAGTGCGCGCGCTTGCGCGAGCGTCGACGGAATGTCCTTGCGGCCCTGCCGCTGCGCCCGCGCGATTTCTTCCTTCAGCATCGGCGCGATCGCTTCCTTGCGAACAAAGGCCGCGAAACAGCGCCCCGTCGCCGACGACAGCAAGGGCATCACATCGCCCAGGCGCAAGTTCACTGTGACCGCCTGCGGCGTTTCTTCCCAATGCACGACGGTCGGCCCCTGATTGCCCCAGACGGCGAGCGCAACGGTATGTCCGATCTGCTCGAGCAAATCGGCCGCGCGACGCCGCGCGAGCTTCACCGCATCGAGCCGCGACAGGGACGCAAGCCCGAGCTTCAGGGCCGCCGGCCCGAGGTCGTAGCGCGTGCTCGCGTCGTCCTGCACGACGAGCTGCAGGCGCTGGAAGCTCACAAGGTAGCGGTGCGCTTTGGCCGCGCTCATGCTCGCGGCGGACGCGAGGTCGCGCAGCATCAGCGGCCCCGGT